>JASJEK010000236.1 GCA_030064915.1 Xenococcaceae cyanobacterium MO_234.B1 | reverse complement strand
GGTCAGTCAACGAATTATTAGTTATTTCAGTTGATTTAACCAGAATAATTAGTCAGAGTTTAAAAACAAAATTAGCTTATTTTCAAGCAAATTGTTGGGCATTTCCCCATTCCCCCACTTCCCTACCTCCCTATCATCCAAAATCGTCAAATTATTGAACTTTGAAACAGCCCTACCTTAATAAGGGGGGCTAGGGGGGATTGTCGAGCTGTCGGGGAACCAACGGTGGGAGATATATCATCGTTTGAACTAACGTGTTCTAGATGAGTGGCGTGGGACTCCGAATGCCTGCTCGCGAGCGTAGGAAGCCTGCGATTTATCGCAAGAGGATGTCACATCTCTTTAAAATATCTCCAAATTGTTTCCCAGTCGAGGAAGATAAACTATAAGCTATTGTTTTGCTCATTAGATTTAGCAGACTTAGGTATTTATCTTCATTTTATGAGTCTAATAACTTTTGTATTATTGGTAGGAGGCTTTATCCTTCTGGTATTAGGTGCCGAATTATTGGTAAAAGGGTCATCTGTCCTGGCGGGGATACTGGAAATATCCCCTCTCATCATTGGTCTGACTATTGTTGCTTATGGTACTAGCGCACCAGAAATGGCGGTTAGTGTGATGTCTAGTTTTGCTGGACAATCGGATATTGCCATTGGGAATGCTGTTGGGAGTAATATCTTAAATATTTTACTCATTCTGGGTTTATCGGCAATTGTGACTCCTTTAGTTGTTCGCAGACAGGTAATTCGTTCTGATGTACCAATTATGATTGGGGTGTCAATTTTACTGCTTATGTTTGGACTAGATGGAAAAATTAGTCGAGTCGATGGAACTATTTTATTTATTGGTGCGGTGGTTTATACTTTCTCCCTAATTTATCAGAGTCGTCGGCAAAGCAATGGTTCTGATGGAGATGAATTCGCCGAAGAGTATGGTTTTTCTGGGGATAGTTCTGCTTTGGTGTTAGGCAAAAATATATTATTTATTATTGTTGGTATAGCTTTATTAGTATTGGGGTCTCGTTTTTTAGTTAATTCTGCTACTGAAATTGCTAAGGCTTTAGGTGTAAGTGAATTGCTGATTGGATTAACCATTGTCTCTTTTGGGACATCTCTTCCTGAATTGGCTACTTCTGTAGTTGCTAGTATTCGAGATGAGAGAGATATTGCAGTAGGCAATGTACTGGGGAGTAATATTTTTAATATTTTGGCAGTTTTAGGAGTAGCTGGGATAGTTGCGCCTGATGGCATTATCGTTCCTGATTCTGCGATCGCGGTTGATATTCCTGTGGCGATCGCTGTAGCTTTTGCTTGTCTGCCGATTTTTTATTCTGGTAATCGTATTAATCGTTGGGAAGGATTTTTATTTGTTTTTTATTATCTTACTTATACTGGCTACTTAGTTTTAGATGCGATTAACCACGATAGTTTACCTATTTACAGTACAGTCATGCTATTTTTCGTGATTCCCTTAACTGTTATTACCTTAATTACAGTGGCATTACAAGAGCGAAATTCTCAAGAAAAAATTTAAACTAATTTGCCAGGAAAATGTGGTGGAGAGTGGAACAAGATAAATTGCTCATCCGTCGAGTAACATAGGATGTAGTACCTAAATTACTTATTCTCCAGTAACCAGAATCAGATAGACGTGAGCAACTTATGAACCGAAAAATAAGTTTTATTAGTGCTGTAAGTACTTTAGTTAGTTTTTGGTGTCTTATTCCTGTTTCTGCCCAACAGATAGCTACTAACATCACTTTAGACCATGAGTTTGCTCCTAATCCCCTAATTTTAGAGGGAACGAGTGGAGGAGAATTAAGAGCTAGAGAAGTTGCCCATACCTCAGAAACTGCAACTGGTTATTGTGATGGGTATGTTAATCGTCAACCAAACCATATCCTAGTTTTGCAAAATTTTTTTGAATTTCTCAAAATAGAAGTGGAAAGTAACAATGATACAACTATCTTAGTTCAAGGTCCTGGGGGTGTTTGGTGCAATGATGACTCTAATAACACTAACCCAGTGATCGAGGGGGAGTGGCAAGAAGGTCGCTATAAGATTTGGATTGGTTCCTATCAAGAGAAATCTACTAATAACTATCAGATTAAAATTACTGAGTAACAAAATTTTAGTTTTCCCCTTTGGTTGAGATATTTTTTTGACGATATAGAACTGGCACCATAAATAAACCAATACCCAAACCAGTAAGATAGCCAAATATAGTTACCACGATATTGTTGTACTCCCACAAGTTTAAGATTTGAGCAATCATTTCCACAGGATAGGCAAAAGTTAAACTAGTTGCGATCGCTGCTCCTGTGAAGCGATATTGATGCAACCAATAAAAACCCCGTCCCTGATTACTAGCATATAGCAACCTGGTGGTTAGTAAAGCTAAAAGCAGTCCATAGCAGCGCATACATACTGCCATAAGATGAGGAGATGATAACATTAATCCCATTTCTGTTTGAGGACAAACATGACCACCCATAAAGTAGATGATATTGGCAATTGTCCCCAAAGGAAATATCCCTAAAGTGGCTAAAAAAGGTGCTGCAACTGGACCACTTAATAAAGCAATAAGAGCAATATCTGATATTAGTTTTTGCCAATGAATTGATTGATTAATTGATAATAAATTTAGGGATGAGATTTTCAACATAATCGAGTAAAAATGATTTGTTAACCCAGATTTGGTATGACTAATCAATTCATTATATACTCTGAAGATATAAACTGCTCCCTAATTTGATTTAGGATTTAGGTTCAAAAACCAGCTCTGGCAAAGACATTGCGGAGTGCTTGCTTCTGTACAATTACTGCTAATATTATCAGCACCAAATTTTGCGCCAATGACCTTAAAAAGATGTTGTGATATTGCTCAATCTAACGGCAAAATTCCTCCTGAAGAGCGAGAAATAGTAAGTAATATCGCGTTAAAATTCAATCTTAATCTAGAAGAATTTATCTCACTTGAAAAAACGGTATAAATTAATTCCTCTGCCCTCTGCCTTGCCTATATCTTATTAAAACCGGATTTAGTGTTAGTACTTTGTCAATCTTGAATTGAGGGATAAGTGTCATTAAATTTTCTCCCTTGTCTCCTTATCTTCCCTTACCTCCCTTGTCTTGTCTCATACAAAACTGCGTTCATAGACGTAAAACCATTCTTAATCCCCTTTGCGCCTTTGCTCGGTGCGCTACCTATTGCGGGTCGCCTTCGGCGCGCTTTCAGCGATAAAAATTCCGCAGGAGACCTTACGGTAGTCGCTGACCTTACGGTAGTCGCTTCGCGTACGCGGACGCACCGCTTTGCGAGAGATGTAAAATTACAGTTCAGAACACAACTGAGTATAATTAGTCCATTCCAACGTATTTTGGTTCTGAAGCAATTCTGTCTATCCATAACTGAATTGCTGGATATTTTGTCAGGTCAAAACCACCTTCTTCTGCTACATGGGTATAGCCATATAAGGAAATATCGGCAGTGGTCAGATTATCGCCAGTTAAGTACCTAGATTTTTTAAGCTGTTCTTCCATGACATTTAGTGCTTTATAACCGCCAGCTTGTTTAGATTCATATTCTGCTCTGCGTTCGACCGGCAAGCCTAAATATTTAGCAATAAATCTAGCAACTGCTATGTAGGGTTCGTGACTGTATTGCTCAAAGAACTGCCACTGCTGAACTTTAGCCAGGTCGAAATCGTTTTTAGGTAAAAGTTGGCTGCCAGCAGCCAAAAAATTGAGAATCGCATTGGACTCCCAAAGGTATCGACCATCAGATAACTCTAATAAAGGGATTTTTCCATTAGGGTTTTTCGTTAAAAATTCAGGTTTCTTGGTATCACCTGCTAAGATATCAATTGCTATCCAGTCATGATTGATATCTAACAAAGCACATACAAGCTTAACCTTGTAACAATTACCTGATTGAATATCGCCGTATATTTTCATGGTCTCTCCTTTTGATATTTAAAGACTTTATTCATAGGGAAGCAATGTCCTTGTCAGTCTGTTACCCTAAACCCAGACATTTTCAGGTTTATTAAATTTATTCATCCCTATCTACTACAGCTTCAGCATCGACTTCTACGAGAAATCTCTCCTCAGCTAGAGCTTGTACACCAATCAAAGACATTGCTGGTAGTTGACCCATCCTAAAGTATTGTCCTATAACTTCTCCAATAGTTTCTGCATCTGATGGCTGATAATTCACCACGTAGATATTCATTTTGACAACATTTGCCATTGTTGCATCAACACTTGCCAACGCAGTTTGAAGATTACTGAAGGTTTGTTGCAGTTGCTCTCTTAATTTACCATTACCAACTAAATTCTTTTGGCGATCAACTCCAACTTGCCCAGCTACATAAATAGTTTTGATCCCATTTTTTTCAACCACAGCTATTTGGGAGAAGTAGTTACTCCAATCTGGCAAGGTTGCAGGATTAAGATAGTATTTCTTCAAAACACAATCCTTATTTTACAAATTTTCTAACATAACCCATCAGAGATGGCATACATCAATCGCTCGAAAATCATCCATCATTGTTATTTTGAGCTTCAGGTTAAAAAGTAATCGAGAAAAAGTAGAGAAGAATGAGAGCGCTCTCTATTAAAATCTTGTTAGTCCCTATAAAATAGTGGAGATGGAGAAATTATGGGTATTGCAGTCGTGTTAAATAGGCAAGGCAAACAGTGAGCATACTTCAGTCCTTTACTACAGAACATCTTATCGCAGTCAAAGCAACGGATGAAAATGTCAAAGAAATTCAAACAGTATTGATAGAAAAACTCTATTCCCTCCTTTAACAGATACTTTTAAGCTTAGTGCAAGATATGAATAAAACAGTTTTGGTGTGTCAAAATCGCGCCTGTAAAATATCTGGTTCAACAGCAGTTCTCCAAGCTTTTCAAGCCTATTCAATTCCTGGTGTAACGGTTATTGGTTCTGGTTGTTTGGCTCAATGTGGTAACGGAACAATGGTATTAATTCTTCCTGAAGAAATTTGGTACAGTCAAGTATCTCCTGATAATGTCAAGGCAATAGTTGAGCAGCATTTGCGTAAGGATAAGCCTGTAGAGTCTATGGTTTACAAGACAAAATATTCTTAAAATAATCCGTAGAAAATAAATTTATTATGGCTATGCTTTTTTTGCCATGTATGTGAATCTAATATGTTTTAGAAAAAAATTGGAAATACGCCCTTAAAAAACGGCTCAAGCCAACAATTTAGCCGAAAAACAGCCCTTAGGGTATAACTATTGAACTTATGCAACAAGTTTGTTGACTACAATAATTACTAACCTTTTAACCTTGTATGCCATCATCAATTATCTAATGTATCCCGTAAGTCTAATCCGCGCTAAATCCTACGAATTAAAAGAATTACGCCGTAAGATTGAATATTTACTTGAACCCTTGGGGGGAATTAAAGCTTTTGTCAGTACAGGCGATCGCGTTTTACTCAAACCCAATCTTTTAACAGGAAGTCGCCCTACTAAAGAGTGTATCACTCGTCCTGAAATTGTCTATTGTTTAGCACAGTTAGTTAAAGAAGCAGGAGGAAAACCCTTTTTAGGAGATAGCCCCGCTTTTGGCAGTGCGAGGGGTGTAGCTAAAGCTAATGGTTATATGCCTTTGTGTCAAGCCCTAGACTTGCCTATTGTGGAGTTTAAAGGGCAAAGATATCTGACAGAAAATGATAACTTTAATCATCTGCGTATCTCTAAAGAGGCTATGGATGCAGATGTGGTAATCAATTTACCCAAAGTCAAATCCCATATGCAGCTTACTATGACTATGGGGGTTAAAAATCTCTTTGGTTGTGTCCCTGGTAAGATGAAAGCCTGGTGGCATTTAGAAGCAGGAAAAGACAAGGAGCGTTTTGGCGAAATGCTAGTAGAAACCGCTAAAGCGATCGCGCCAGATTTAACTATTATAGATGGTATTATTGGTCATGAGGGCAACGGCCCTAGTGGTGGCGAACCAAGAGAATTAGGTGTCTTAGGTGCATCTGGTGATGTATTTGCTTTAGACAGAGCCTTTATTGAAATTGTCAATGTCAATCCTGAATTAGTACCTACCTTAACCGCCCAAGCTAGACTAGGATTCTGTTCCCAATTAGACACTATTAAATTTCCTTACTGTAAACCCCAAGAATTACTAGTTACAGACTGGAAATTACCAGAAGTCTTAATGCCTATTGATTTTGGCTTACCTCGCGTCCTTCGTTCTACGTTTAAACATTTTTACATTCGTTTTATCAAAGAACCTCTCAAGGCTTATACTGTAAAATAAAACATAATCTGGGATATTTAGGTAAATTTGTGACATAATTCCCTTATTAGAGCGTTTATCCTGTATATACCCTCCGATTGCTTATTAAGACTGCCCAGAGTAAGAAGGCGGTTTTTTATTGTTTTGGGTTTTGAACGTAAAATCAGCCCACATTTGAGTACCTGTGCCAAATTAATTTAACATTTGATGAAGGTAGGCAAGAGGCAACAGGAAATATAACTAAGTAGTAAATATACGTCTGATGTGAATTAAGTTGTACTAAAAAAGTACTAAATAACCCAGGTTCTTCTGAGCATCTCTAGCATGGTTCCTAGTTTCCTTAACGGAGTCTCTATAAGACGTAATAGGAATACTATTAATTTACAATTTAAGATTGGAGACAGCCTTAGAAAACAATACGGCTGCAACTGTACCTTTACCCTAGATGGTATGGTATCAGCTTTAAGCAAAGCTCAAAAAGTATCTGAAGCACTTAAATCATTCACCCAAAACAATTAGACTTGTTTCTGTTTGGTCACATTGTTTGGTCACATTATGATTGACACTCTAACAACTACAATACCGATCGCGTTTCTGACTTTTCGGACATAGTTTTGCAGATCGGAAGCAATAACTACTCGACCCCCAGGAGAAGCATGAATGAAGCCTAAATTACCACTACTGTGACGATAGACTAATCCTGTGTGGGTAAAATCTAAACCAGGAATACTAGTAGCAACACCAATAATATCTCCTGGTTGCAACTGAGAATAAATATTTCTAATTTTTCGGGTGGGAATGTAGTTAAAAGCTAATTCTTCTAAACTCGCTTCCATTGCAGCTATACATTGGTAATTAGTTTCGCTATTTACTAAGCGCGGATATCTCCCTCTATGGGTAGTCATAAAATTGAGTTGCTTTGTTGTTAGAGTAATTCCCCCTAACTTTTTGGTCATATCTTCCACATTTCCCCTTACTTGATTATCTCGAATCCAGTCAGAAAAGTAATGAAGACGACTACAATAACCATTAATCTCACCATTGCTATAACGGTGTTGTTCCACGCGATGAGTAAAATTATCGTAACTGTTATCTTTTAGTGCAATATTACGGGCGATCGCTAGTACTGTTTCCACAAACAACAAACAATCAAACTTTTGCAGGGAGATAAATAATCTTTCATCAGGAAATCGATCTAGTAAACCAGCTTGGTATTTTGCTCCTAGTAACTTAGTTGCAACTCCTTGTATAATTTCTCCTAAAGAATAGCTGTCTAAACCACTCTCTTGAGCATCAGTGATGATTTTCTGAAATATCCTTCTATCTTCTGTATCTGATATTTCCTGTGGAAAGTTTAGCACCAAAGGCTCGGAAACTTCAGATATTGCGATGTTTCCTCCCATTCCCCAAGTTAAGATAGCAAGAGTAGCTGCAACTAATTTATTCATACATCAAAGAGAAGCAAAATAATTAATAACTTCTTGAGCTATAGTTTCTGACCCATTTTTAACTAATTTAGTTTCACTTTGGGGAGATATCAGATTTTGATGTAAAAAATCCCAATTTCCTTCAAAAAAATCTTCGGCATTGACTATCTGATGTTGAGAATAATCTCTGATCCCTTGCAGTAAAATCTCAGACTCGGCAAAACCTTCACGGGTTAGAGAAACAATAGGAATCTCTAACCTCAGTGCTTCAGCAAAAGTACTATATCCTGGTTTAGATATTACTCTGCCACACAAAGGCATAAAATCCACAGGACGACACTCTTGTCCTGATACCTTTAATAAATTAGGAAAATCTCCACAACGACGCTCAAAAGTAATAAACTGCCAATCAGGAAACTGTTGCATATTTTCATAGGGTATGGCTTGCAAACCCAAACCACCAAAAGTTAGCAAGACAGTCTTTTCTGGAGGCGCAGTAATCCCAAACTTATCTCGTAAATCTTCCACACTATATTGTGGTATTCCTCCAGTTAACCCCACATCCGTAATAGATTTAAAAGCACTCATTGACTCAGCTAAAGGTAAGCGAAACAGGCGATCGTATTTACTATAACAATCTTCAATCCAAGTCACAATTTCTCCAAAAGCCTCTCCCCAAGCACGATAGATAAAGTCCCAACCAAAATTACCCATCCCCCAACCAGGAATTCCTGCTGCTGCGGCAATTTTTCCTGCTAAAGGCGGAATATCGGCTAAAATTAGTCCTACCCCATGTTCAAGAATAAAATCCACTTCTTGCTCAATGATTTCTTCTTGCTGTTTCCGAATTTGCTGCATTTTAGTCAGAGTAGTTGCTGTATCCATAGTCAAACTATCTTTTTGAATGACTCCCACATCAAAAATTTGGGGACGATAGATAAAGTCATCCTTAACATAAGATTGCAACAACCATTCTGGCGCAGTGGTAACAAAAACCAGCTCAATATCAGGATTTAATTGCTTAATTGCTGCTGCAACGGAAGCTGTACGGACGGCGTGACCAAAGCCATGACTAGTCACGGCAATATAAACTATGGGTTGAGTCATTATTTCTGAAGCTATATTTTTTTTACCAATAATTACTTCGACGCAAGCCTTGCCGTAAAGGGCGAGGATACCACATCTAGAGATATAATACTCAACTTAGAAAAGAGTATCAGTTTGTTAGAGATTTAACCTGAAAAAATGGGGGATTCAGCTTCAGGTAAACTGAAGTGCGCGATCTCGGCTTTGCCGAGGCGCTTCGGCTGACCACGAGGAACGAGAGAACCTCTCTCGAAGAGATCCGCTAGTCTTCGACGCGCTAGGCTTCGCCGCTCTCCGAGTCCGCGTACGCGGCGCACAAGGAACGAGTGAACCTCTCTCGCCGAAGGCGAGGCGCGGAGCGATCGCTCTTCAAAATGGTAAAACACGAGTTTTTAGTTAAAAACTAAAATTCAGTTACGTGATAAATTGTATTTAAAAATATTTTTTTGATGAAATATCAATGAAAATACTGAATCTTAGTAAAAAATTCATCGTAATTGACCAATTATTTGGCAACAAAATCAGAGTATTCTACGGCACATGAGTAAAAATTTATACCGTTTCTATTTAATACCAATTAAAGAGGGATAAAACCATCCCTTGCTCAACAACTCTAATCATCTACAGGTGGCACAGGGTCATAACCTCCTGGATGAAAAGGATGACAGCGTAAAATACGTTTGATGGCTAGCCAAATCCCTTGAAATACACCAAATTTTTCTACCGCTTCTATTGCATACTGAGAGCAGGTAGGCTGAAAGCGACAGCTAGGAGGAAATAGGGGGGAAATAAAGCGGCGATAGCCACGAATTAAGATAATTAGTAAATTTTTCAACATTAGGCAAACATGAGCTTACGCATAATCCAACTAATTAAAGTTACAGCGCAGATTACAGCCAATTGTCCTGGCAAAGGAGTGATGGAGTAAGAGTAAATACTTTGTAGTAAAGTCATTCCCTCTTCCAAACCATGCCAGTAAGATAAAAAGGTTAAATAAGCAATTCCTGTCAAGTGAATTACCAATAAACCTGCAATACAACTAAAAATTAGAGAATTTATCCGAGCTAAGTTTTGAAAAGCTAAATAGCCACACAACCAAGCACCAAAAACAAAACCTAACAAGTAACCAAAATTAGGCTCTAGGATATATTGCCAACCTCCACCGCGAGCAAATAGGGGTACTCCTACTAAACCTAGAGTTAAATAGGCTATTTGAGACAAAATAGCCGCGTTTTTTCCTCCCAAACAACCTGTTAATAATACAGCACCAACTTGATAGGTAACTCCTAGGGTAGTTATTTGGATTCCTTGAGTTCCCCAAACCCAAGGTGCAGAAATATTGTGGGCTTCTACAAAAGTTCCCCCGACAGTTAAGATAAAACCAATAACTGCCCATAAAATAACTTCAGGTGCAGAAGGAGTATGAACCTGAGAACCTTGATCGATTTGTAAGTCGAGCTGCTCTCGTAACCACTGATTTTCCAATCTTAAATTATCTATGTCTTGCTGTTTTTCTTGAAGAATATGTTGCAGACGAGCAATAATTATCTTGACGCTGTAGGGAGTTCTTTCCCATTCAAAATCAGTAATTTCTTGACTGGGTTTAGGCAGTTGTCTGAGGTTAGACATATACTGAATAGATGGATGGCATCTCTTAGTTTACCCTTCTAGAACTAAATTGGGCATCATATTCCTAGAGAGCTTGTTACTTTTTTATTGATCATTTAGATATCTTGTTAGGCAGTCAGGCTTTAGAGGATGTCTGAGAAGTCCCCATTGATACTTTCTGGCTACTCAAGCTCAACGAAATAATGGGACTTATAACCTCATTATTTAGGTACTAAAGACTGTTTTTAAGTACCCAAAACTACTTTTCAGACATCCTCTTAGACAATGATGAAATTTAAGGTAAAATAGTAAGCGTGAGTCTAGCTTGGGTGTTGTTCTAATGAAGAGAAATGCCCAGAAAAAAGGGTTTAAGGATTGTATTGACAAAAGAATCATCAGCTTTAACATCAGCTTTAAGTAGAACAGTTTTGGTTTGTCAGGGTCACACTTGCAAATCCTCTGGTTCGGCGGCAGTCCTAAAAGCTTTCCAAGCCTACTCGATTCCTGACGTAAGGGTTATTGGCTCTGGCTGTTTAGCTCAATGTGGTAACGGTCCAATGGTATTGATTCTTCCCGAAGAAATTTGGTACGACCAAGTTTCCCGTCAGAAGGTAAAGATATTAGTAGAACAACATTTGCTCAAGGGGCAGCCTGTGGGCTCAATGCTTTATCGTGTGAAGCATCCTCTAGGAGAGTTTCATAAGTAAAACGGCTACCATTTTCATTGTCCTGATACTATTGCAAGAATCTTTGAGCGAACCTATTAATTATTAGGATTAATTGCCAAACACATTGTCCTGATTTAATTTTGAATTTTGAATTCTAATTAAGTCTCTAGTTACTTTTGAGAAACGGTATTACGTTGCTTTAACTACAGCGATCGCTTATTCTAATGTAACAAGAGGCGATCGCTAATGCTTTTTACCCATAACAGAGGTAAGAAAATTTGGCAAAAATATTGTAGTTTGAGATGATTGAGCCATTCAAAATCAGGTTTTAATCATCATATCCAGACAAAATAATGCGGAAGAGTAAGTCCTCCTGCTTCTTGAGAAAATTGCCATTTATTTCCACCACTGTGATTTTATCCATAGCTAACTCATTAATTAAGCCTACTGTAGTACAAGGGCAAAACTTCCCTTCTCCCTCTTTACCAGAGCGATCGCAACCACCAACCCCCAAACCCTTATCTCCCCTCCGAGAGATTATCCCTCCTTCTGAGATACCACTTCCTTCTCTTCCTTTACCGCCAGAAGGGATACCAGGTAAAATTCTAGTTAAAAGATTTGAAATCATTGGTAATAGGGTTTTTGACCCAGAAGCAATTACTCGCCTCACCGAGCCTTATACTTTAAGATATATCTCCTTTGTGGAGTTGTTAGAAGTACCAAGAAAAATTACCCAACTCTATGTCGAAAATGGTTATATTACCTCTGGCGCAGTTATCTTACCCCAGACTATAGAAGATAGAGTAGTTAAGATTCAAATTATTGAAGGAAAGCTGGAAGATATTGAAATATCAGGACTAAAAAGACTAAATCCTAGCTATATACGCCGTCGGTTAGAAATTGCAACTCAAGCACCCCTTAATCAAAATAAGTTGCTCAATGCCCTACAAGTATTGCAACTTAACCCTTTAATTGCCAATATTACCGCCGAATTATCCGCAGGAATTGAACCAAACACCAGTTTGTTACAAATAGAAGTCACAGAAGCAGATGCATTTTCTATAGACTTAAATCTGGATAATAATCGAGTACCGACTGTAGGTACATTTCGCCGTAAAGTAGCAGTTAATCATAATAACTTATTGGGACAAGGCGATCGCTTTAATGTTTCCTACATCAACACTGACGGTAGTGATCAACTAGAAAATCTCAGTTACGAAATTCCCATTAATGCTCGTAATGGCAAAATTAGACTAGCTCATAATCGTAGTCATAACAAAATTATCCAAGAACCTTTTGACTCTTTAAATATTAACAATAAAACCCGTCGTTACGAAATTGCTTACAGTCAATCTTTGGTGCAGTCTCTTAATCAAGAAGCGATCGCCGGAATTCGGCTTTCCCAAGAAACTACTAGTACTACTTTTGTAGACGATTTACCCTTTCCTAATACAGGGAATGCTACAGATGATGATAATGAAACTAAAGTTACTGTGCTTCGGTTGTTTCAAGACTTTATCAGTCGAGATCAACAACAAGTCTTAGCATTGCGATCGCAGTTCAATTTGGGTCTTGATGCTTTAGGTTCTACAATTGATTCGGAGTTACCAGATAGTAAGTTTGTTTCTTGGCAAGCACAAGGTCAGTATCTCAGGTTACTCTCTCCCAAGACAATCTTATATATCAGATCCGAGTTCCAACTAGCCAGTGATAGTTTAGTCAGCTTAGAAAAATTTGCTATAGGCGGTGGTCTAACTGTTCGTGGTTACAGTCAAAATGCTTTAGTGGGAGACAATGGATTTTTTGTTTCTACAGAAATTCGTAATAATATCGCCACCATAAAAGATCCAGAAGTAACTTTTGAGCTAATCCCATTTATCGATTTTGGCAAAGTCTGGAATACCAAAAAAGGCTTGTTAAACTCAGTCAATACCTTGTTTTCTGTTGGAATAGGATTCCAAGCCTCTGTAGGTGATAATATCACGGCTCGTATTGACTGGGGAATTCCTTTGATTGAAGTTGATTCTATCGGAGATTCTCTACAGGAAAATGGGGTTTATTTTTCTTTGAAAATTAAATTGTAGTACTAAGCAATAGTAGTTGCACCACTGAGATAATCTTTGAGTTGTCGATCATGATCGTGACAGAGATTACCGATAGGGATATCTTCTGGTTTAAAAGCTTTGACTTGTAAGACTTCTAATTTATCTTCTGCTTCTAATTTTCCTGTTGCCTCTACTTCGATCAATACCGAAATAGAATGAATGCGGGGGTCTCTTTCTGGAGCAGAATAAACCCCCACTAGACGGCGAATTTTAGTTACTTCCAGTCCTGTTTCTTCTTTCAATTCCCGATGGGTAGCGTGGGGAATATCTTCACCCCAGTCCACCATTCCACCAGGTAACCCCCATTGACCCGTATCACTGCGTTGTACCATAACAATACGACCATCGGGCAAAACGGGAATGATTGTTGTACCTGTAACCGGATGTCGGAAAATAATACCGAGGACAGTAGAAATAAATCGCCAATTTAAAGAAAAACCCCTTAAAACCTTCATATATCAAGCTTTACAAATTTTTGTATTTATAAACTCTTAGTCATTCCTTACCTGTTCCTTATTTGGCAGGCTTAGTTTGACGTTTTAGCATTGACTATTCTATAACACCCATCTTACTTATTCCTTATTAGCTCTTTATTTAAGCAGTAAATAAAATAGGCTAGATAGTACAGTTTATCTAGCCTGTGACTTAAGTGTCATTAATGACAGTATTTTAGGAGACTATGCTGTTGGTCTATCAATTCCCGTTGAGTTAGGTGTTGCTATTAGATTGAAGCAGGGTTTGGGCTTTTGAGATGGCATCTTTTACCTGCTCGAAACCAGTACCCCCATAGCTATTACGAGCAGAAACTACCCTTTTAGGGGCGATCGCGTCGTAAATATCTGCCGCAAAAGCAGGGTGGAGTTGTTGCCATTCTTCTAGG
>JASJEK010000235.1 GCA_030064915.1 Xenococcaceae cyanobacterium MO_234.B1 | reverse complement strand
AAAGCAAGTTGCAGTCGTTTCCTCCAGAAATTTTTCCCTTTTCCTAAATTTCTGAATTTACCAGTAGCACTGAATAAAATTTCATCGACTTTTTCCAAATAAATTAAAATGTCATCGGGTTGAATAGCTGCATCAGGTGACCATTGATGAAAAATTTCTGTTAATGTCTGATTCGGGGTTAAATGAGCTAAGATTTGACGGCGGCTGGTATTCAGTTCCTGTAAAACACGAATATTTGTCCAAGGCTCTCCTAATTCTAATTTACGTTGCACTATTTGTAATCTCTGTCCCTGTAAATCAAAAAATCCTAAAGTTTCTGTCCCTAAACTCGCTAAAGCCAAGGTAGTTGCCGTGAGTTTAGTGGGATCATCAGCAAAAAAATTACCTAGTTGCTGCTGTAAAAGTTGATTGAGATTTTCTTTTCCCGAACGAACTAAAATACGAGTCTTGGGGTTAAGTTGGCGGACGGCTAAAGCAGTTTGGGCGTTCACTTCTTCGTCACTAGTCAGAATTAAAACCGAACGACATTGTTTAACTTTGGCTTTTTTGAGAATTAAGTCTTCTCGGCAATCACCAATAATTAAATCCTCTAGCAGTTGTGGTAAATTGCTAATTTCCCAGGTTGGAGGTAGATGTTGTTCAATAGCAATAATTTTGATGCCAAATTCTTTGAGAGCCACAATACAATTTTGTCCCAAACTACCCAATCCACAAACTAAAAAATAATCTAATAAGATGGGAGCCTGATGAAATTTTGGGGTTCGATTTGGCATTAGATTTAGATCTATTAATGAAGGTGAGGGCTACCGTGTACACACAAGTAGGAAATAAAGCAAAACACTCTGTATTCGCCCCCCTAACCCCCCAACAGCGTGATTGAATAAGCTGAGGAAACCTCAACGCTTCGATTGGATATGGCGAGGCAACCTCGCCATCCCTCTCGTGCAGCATTCCTCACGCTCAATTCTGGGGGGAAAAGAGTTCAAAGTCCCCCAAGGTTGGGGGAAACACGGGGGCTAAATTAAGTTCAAAACCAAACAAATAAGTTAAAAAATGAGTTGTGTGTACACGTAGCCTCCGGCAGGGGGAGAAAACCTTATTTCTTCGTTCTAATTAGAGTAAACACTCACAACTTTATTAAAAACATACACCTGAAAGCAAGTCCCGTGCTTCCCCATACCTCCACCAATAAAGTGCTTATCCGAACAGTATTGGGAAGGGTTCAATGCCAACAACGCCGAAAAAAATCTGATTATTTTATCCTCTTGATAACCAATTGATAACTAAACGTTAAACTCCGAGACATATGATTTGAAGATTTTCTCACCAAGCTCTACAGATTAATCATGAGTAACATTGCAGAGACACCTCTAGAAAGAAGTCCGACGCGAAACCAAGGCAATAAACTTCTACAATGGATTAGTGTTTTACTGTTAGTATATCTTCTGATTGCCGCAGTGGGCATGATTGGTACGGGCTTTAAGTCGGCAACAGGAGAAAGGGCTCAAGAACTATTTGCCTTTGCTACTAACCCTTTTTTAGGACTAATAGTCGGTACAGTCGCCACAGCATTAATTCAATCATCGAGTACCGTCAGCTCAATTATTGTGGGTTTGGTTGCTGGAGGCTTACCGGTAGCTACTGCCGTACCAATGATTATGGGTTCAAATATCGGTACCAGTATTACCAACACCTTGGTTAGTTTGGGTAATATTGGCGATAAGAAGGAGTTTAAGCGAGCCTTTGCTGCTGCTACAATTCATGATTTTTTTAACTTACTCAGCGTGGTCATTTTTCTACCTCTAGAGATTTTATTTCATCCTCTGGAGAAAAGCGCCCTGTTTCTGGCTCAGAATTTGTACGGCGGCGGTTCGATGAGCGTCAAGGATTTGAACTTTGTCAAAGCAGCCACTCAGCCGATTGTTCATTTGTTTAAAGGAATAACTCAATTTTTACCTGCCCCCTGGGACGGAATTGCCTTGATCGTTTTAGGGATTGCTCTGATTTTCTTGACCATTGGCTTTATTGGTAAACTGCTCAAAGTTCTCATGGTAGGTCGAGCCAAAGATATTCTCCATACAGCCATTGGCAAAGGTCCAATCGCTGGTATTGCTGCGGGGACTTTAATGACAGTTCTGGTTCAATCTTCTTCAACTACCACCAGCTTGATGGTACCACTGGCTGGTTCAGGGGTATTTGGGTTAGAGCAAATATATCCCTTTACCCTCGGAGCCAATATCGGTACTTGTATTACTGCCTTGCTAGCAGCCACCGCCGTTTCTGGAGCCGAAGCAGTCCCTGCCTTAGAGATTGCTCTGGTTCACTTGCTCTACAACATTTTTGGGGTCATTGTCATCTATGGCATTCCTTTTCTCTGTCGCTTGCCCATTTTGTGTGCTCAAAGCCTAGCTGCCGTTGCTAGTGAAAGAAAGTTCATTGCCTTAGCTTATATCATTGGCGTGTTTTTCGTGATTCCTGGTCTGCTCCTTGGTACTTCGGTACTTTTCTAATAGGGGAAGATTGAGAGTAATCAAATTACAATGAGGCATTTTCCATGAACGAAAGATTGGCCTATATCGAAAAATTAGAAGCTCAAATTAGGGAAGCCCAGACTACCCTCAATCGCTTGAAAGCCAAAAAAGAGCAAGTTATTCAACAAGCGCAACATGAGGAAATCGAACGTCTAGAAGAACATTTAGAGCGGGCTCAAGTTAGACTCAAGGACATTTATTCAGCAGCCGAAGAAGCATGGCAAGAACTCAAAGAAGGAATCGATGAGCTACTGGGTAAGATCAGTGAGAGCTTGACAAAACTGAGGCCGAAATAAAGCCCTAAAAATTGAGAAGCAACAAACTATGAAAACAATCTTAGGAACATTAGTGGCTATCTTTGGCATAATGACTCTAGCTACTGGTTGTTCGACTCAAGTACGAGAATCAGCCCAATCTGGCATACTCGCCGATGGTGAATTTAGCACTGATTCCATCAATGTTTTACCATTTTCTAGGGGCAAGTTCCTCAAAATTGATGGCTCTAGCACTGTCTTCCTGATTTCTTATGAAGCAGCTAGGCGTTACCAACAGAAAGTTTCAGATGCTCCGGCAGTGGCGGTGAGCTTTTCTGGTACTAGTGCCGGCTTCAAGAAGTTTTGTGCCGGGGAGACGGACATCAATGATGCCTCTCGCCCAATTAACCCGAAAGAGATAAAAGCCTGCAAGGCCAATGGAGTTAAATATATCGAGCTGCCTATCGCTTTAGATGCGGTTACCCTGGTGGTTAACCCTGAAAATACTTGGGCGGAGGATATTACCATCCCAGAATTGGCGAAAATTTGGCAACCAGAAGCGGAGGGACAAATCGAAAACTGGAGCCAAATTCGTCAATCTTGGCCGGAGCGTCCTCTGAATCTCTATGGTCCGGGAAAAGATTCGGGAACTTTTGACTACTTTACTGAAGTAGTTGTTGGGGAGACTGGTGCGAGCCGTCAAGACTATACCAAAAGCGAAGATGATAGCCTCCTGGTGGAGAAGGTAAGTAAGGATCCTAATGGATTGGGCTATTTTGGATTAGGTTACTACGCAGCTAATTGGAATCGGTTAAAGTCTCTGGCTGTTGATAACGGACAGCAATTATCACAGCCTACTGTAAATGCGGTCAAAACTTTTAAATATCAACCCTTAACCCGACCATTATTTATTTATGTCAATGCCGAAAACGTCCAAAATAAATCAGAGCTTCAGGAATTTATCGAATATTATGTTGAAGATGTCAGAAAATGGGTTCCCTTTGTCGGTTATGTCCCCTTAGAGAAAGAAACTTATAAATTAGTCTCTCAACGCTTTCAACAACAAATTATCGGTACGGTTTATGGCGGGGAGTTACAATCGGAAGTTCCGATTGAACAAATGCTGCAAAGAGAATCTGTATTTTAATTTCATCGAGTCAAATGACCTCGGGGTTTAGCGATCGCTAATAGTTAGATATAACTAGTCCAACAACTCTCCCGTTTCTTGCAAAGAATGAAGGCGATGATAAATACCACCATGATTTAACAATTCTTCATGACTACCCACTTCGACAATTCTGCCTCTATCTAGCACCACAATTTGATCCGCTTCCCGAATAGTACTAAGACGATGAGCAATAACCAGGGTAGTACGAGTACCCAAAATTGAGTGCATTGCCAATTGGATCGATCGCTCTGATTCAGAATCTAAACTAGCAGTCGCTTCATCAAATACTAGAATATCAGGATTGACGATTAAGGCTCTGGCGATACCTAAACGCTGTTTTTGTCCACCAGAAAGGCGTACTCCTCTTTCTCCCACAGTGGTGTAATAGCCTTGGGGCAATAGATGAATAAATTCATCTACTCTAGCAATATGACAGGCTTGTTCTACTTTAGACAAACTTACTTGAGGATCACCATAGGTAAGGTTATCCAAGACAGTACCGTTAAAAATATCTACCTCTTGATGCACGATCGCTAATCGACGGCGATATCTGGTAATATCTAAGGTGCTAATATCCTCTCCATCCACTAAAATTCTGCCCCTGTTTGGTTCAAAATAACGAAATAGCAATTTAACTAGAGTAGATTTGCCCGAACCAGAACGTCCCACTAAAGCTACAGTTTGATAGGGTTTAATTAACAAATTGATATCCTGCAAAATGGGACGATTAGGATCGTAGCCAAAAGTAAGCCCTTGAAATTCTAATTTCCCTGTAAATTTGTAAGGATTAGCAGCTAAATATTCTGGGAATAAACTAGCAGCATCTTTTCCTATTGGTAGCTGCATAAATTCATGAAACCGCTGCATAGACGCATAGCGACGGGCGAAGACTTCTGCTAATTGAGTAATCGGTTCTAGTTCCGCATAGGCCATACTGGAGATGGTTAGGGTAGTGATAAAATGCCCCAAAGAAATTTCGCCTTTTACCGCAGCTATCAGAGTAAACAGCAGAATCAAGAAAACACAAGCTTGAATCATGGTTCGCGACCAAGTAGCTAACATAACGTAACCCTTATGGATGCGAAAAGTGATGACTTTGTATTCTCTCTCAAATCTTTGTCTTTGCCTTTCTAACTCTTGGGCTTCAGTAGCAAAAGCTTTGACAGTTTTGATATTGGTAATAATTTCTGAGGTACGACTTTCAGTATTTTCGATATGTCTGTCAATAAATTCTTCTTGCCTAATTAGAGTCCGTAAACGTTTGAGACTAAATGCCAAAATGAAAATAAAAGAACCTAAAAAAGCGATAGCAATCCATCGCTCAATTAACCAAATAATGACGAATATTCCCAGTATTCTCGCTAGTTTGGGCAATAACTGTCCAGCAATTTCAGGATATGTCCAAGTATGATTTTCGATGCCTCTGGCAATTCTCCCTGCAATCCGACCTGGATTATGTTCGTCATAAAATCCTAAAGGAAGAGTTAAAATTTTGGCAATCACTTTACGGAGATAATCTCTCCTCGCCCTCAACGAGATTTCCCAGTGAAACCAAGAGCCAATCCAAGGCTGAATAGGAGCTCTAACTACGGTAACAAGGAAGATTAAGCCCAATAATACTCCTAAAGATAAAAATTTACCTCCTTCTTCTAGATTCGTAATCTCAACTACCTGATTAATCAGAAATTGAACTTGTGTGTCTAGAGCTTGATTGGATAAAACATTGAGAATCTGTCCAATAACGTAAGGAACAACTAGATCGATAATTTCAAATAAACTGGATGCGACGATGCTAAAGATCGCGATCGCTCTATATTTGTGATAGTAACCAAGAATATTCCGAAAAGATGCCATGATTTTGCTCTCGACTTGATAAGTAGGGGGTATCGCGATGCTCCCGTACAACAGTGATAATTAGAGATAATTAGAATTTAGGTTGTGATCTATGGTTTTGGTCTTGGGCTTTTATATTATAAATAACTACATAAATAATACACAAAAAGCTCAAAGATATTTGTTGCGATCGCTGATTTTGGCTTTGAGCTATCATGCATTTGATTTAACTTTTAATGTAACCCATAAAATTAATCCAGAATTATGAATAAATTACCAATTGCTCTGAGCTTCATTGCATTTCTTTTACTATTTATCGGGGTAGGAATTTACTCCGCATCCCGTAAAAAAAACACTACTGCCGATTATCTGCTGGCGAGTCGTAACGTCAATCCTTGGTTGACAGGGTTATCTGCCTTTGCTACTGCTCACAGTGGGGGAATGTTTATCAGTACCATTGGTTGGACATATCAGGTAGGAATTTCCTCAGTGTGGCTGTTAGTAGGATGGTTTCTCGGTGATTATTTAGCCTGGTTTTTTATTCACAAACCATTGCGAATCGTGTCAGAGGAAACTTCATCGGAAACTATTGGCGCATTTCTCGCTCAAAAGCCCCAAGAAAATCGCTCGATTGCTGCTGTATCAGCACTGATCACCATTGCTTTTTTAGGAGCTTATGCTGCTGCTCAACTTTTGGCAGGAAGTAAAGCACTCCATGTTATTTTTGGCTGGAACTACGACTGGGGCATTATTTTAGGAGCAAGTATCGTAGTTACCTATTGTTTTTCTGGTGGCATTCGCGCCTCTATTTGGACTGATGCACTACAGTCGGTGTTGATGATGGTTGCCATGATCATGCTGTTGGTTATTGCTGTAGCAGCTTGTGGTGGACTAGGGGGGCTGTGGCAACAATTAGGAGCAATGGACCCGACTCTTATCGATCCCATTCCTCACAATCTTCAATACGGTTTTGGGCTATTTCTGCTTAGTTGGTTAATAGCTGGGGTGGGAGTAGTCGGTCAACCCCATATTATGGTAAGAGCTATGGTTCTCGATTCTGCGGAAAACATCGGCATAACTCGCAATATATACGCTCTTTCTTACGTTATTTTCTCCACTGCTGCTGTTATTGTCGGATTGACCTCCAGGGTGTTACTGCCAGAATTAATCAATGGGGGGGATTCCGAGTTGGCATTACCCCAGATGGCAATTGAGTTATTACCCGCCCTATTAATAGGAGTTATTCTCGCTGGTATATTCTCTGCTGTTATCTCTACCGCCGACTCTCAGATTCTCTCTTGTTCGGCTGCTCTAACTCAAGATTTGTTTCCAGGAATGGCTCATTCTTATAAGTTAGTTAAGGTGGGAACTCTCATCGTAACTGCTATCATACTGGCGATCGCTCTAGCTAGTAACAAGAATATGTTTGCTTTAGGGGTGTTCGCTTGGTCAGCACTAGCTTCTGGTTTGGGACCAATTTTAATGCTGCGGGTGTGGCGATTTCCTGTTAGTGCTTCGGAAGGAGTCACTATGATGCTAGTTGGTATTGCTACTGCTGCCATGTGGAATGGAGTACTCAAGCTTTCAGGTTCAATTTATGAGGTACTACCAGGAATGCTTGCAGGCTTTTTAGTTTACGCTATTGCTCGACTGTTGAATTCTCAAGTGGTTAAAAGTAAAAGGGATTTTGATTAACGTGAGCATCGAACGAACAGAATTCGTTATGTCTGGAGAGAAACAAAATTTTAGTAGAGCAGCGAAAAAGGGATTAAAGCTGTAGTTCATAGTTCAAAAGAATTAAAATTTAAGGCTTTTTTAACCAGTGAGATAGGTTAATATCTAGAAGCTCTTGCGTTCTTAAGATATCTTCACGATAATAGTCTATTAAACTGCTCCTTAAGTCGTCAGGTAGGGAATTTTTAGTGAGAAAAAGGTTATCAAATTTCTTACTTAACGAATATCTCTGTTGTTGGTTAGTTAAAGGTTTTATTATGGTTCTGGCAGTGGCTTTTAAAAAGGGATTTGAGAAAATCGCTTTCTTTAGCTCTTTTTGTTTACCTCCTTTACGCACGATAAATGATGTATCCGGTAAAAAGTCTTGACTAACTTCAATAAACTCAAAGAAATCCGAAAAAAACTTTCTCTTATTATTTACTAAAAGATCGAAAAGTAAAATGCGTATTTGTTGGTTATTAAAGTTCTCGAAGTACCGCTTAAGATTGCTATAATATAAACCTATATTTAATATTGAATTTGTCTTAAATTGCTGAGGATTTTGACAAATATTTTTGAATTTAAGTTGACTTTTTTTCCCGTCAGATAAAGTGTTAAAATGAGAAAAGGCTCGGTCAACTGGATTTCGTAAAATAGCTAGGAGTTTGGCTTCGGGAAAATATTTTTTTATTGACAGACAAGCTTTCTCTGATTGCAAATAAACACTAGAAACTTCGCCGAAAACTTTTTGAGTTGTAATTGTATCGTATGAATTTTTATAGTCCTCAATAGTCAAGCTAGGGCGATTTAATATGTCTTGACCTTTAATTCGAGGCATTATAATCTCTGGATGTTGCTTGAGATAAGCATGTAAGGAAGAAGTACCACACTTATGTCCTCCTAAAACAATAAACCGATTTGAATTTAGAAAATTCTTTAAAGAACTCATCTCAGCTTCTCTAATAATACGTCTATTTACTAAAGTTTAGACGAAATAAATTTTAGTTGGAGGACTGTTTCAGAGGAAAATAAACACTCAACCCACGATTATGTCAGTGGACGCTTTGGTTGCTCCTACTCTTTGACACTCCCACCTTTGCACTTTGCTAAAAAGATGGAATTCTTCCTTCACGTCATAAGAGAAATTATTGTATTTTTGTAGTATAAAAAAATACAATATATTTAAAGTCTCTAAGAACAAACCCCTGATACTATGAAAGTGTGAAAGATAAAGCGTACCCCTTGCATTCATTAATTGAAGGTAACTGGTTCAAGCTAATCTGTGGAGCTAGTTATCAACATCTTCCTGCTGTCAGAAGTTTGGCATTAGCTTATAGTATTGCTGGTGCTGATTGTATTGATGTTGCAGCCGACCCTGCTGTAATCGCAGCAGCGCAAGCAGGAATTGAAGTCGCATCCCAATTAAACGATTCAACGCCTTGGTTAATGGTGAGTCTCAATGATGGAGAAGATCCCCACTTCCGAAAAGCAGAATTTGATGCAACTCAATGTCCGACCGATTGTCCTCGTCCTTGTGAGGCAATTTGTCCTGCTAATGCCATTGTTTTTAACGAAATAGAGCAGGGAGTTAGCGATCGCCTGTGCTATGGTTGTGGTCGCTGTTTGCCCATCTGTCCCTATGGTTTAATTACCACCCGCTCTTATGTTTCTACACCTAGTACTATTATTCCTTTAGTAGAAGAGATGGCAATAGATGGGATGGAAATCCATACTCAAGTAGGACACTTTCAGGATTTTCAGCGACTTTGGCAAGGGCTCTCAGGTATAATTCCCCGACTCAAATTATTAGCTATTAGTTGTCCTGATGCACCTGAAGCAGTTTCTTATCTCCAATCTCTTTACAATCTAATAAGCCCCTTACCTTGTCCCCTAATTTGGCAAACTGATGGTCGTCCGATGAGTGGAGATATTGGCAAAGGTACAACCCATGCTGCGGTAAAGTTTGCCCAAAAAATTTTGCAAGCAAATTTACCAGGATATGTGCAACTTGCAGGAGGAACAAATGGTTACACTGTAAATAAGCTGAAATCAGCCCGAATGCTAAAAAACGCCACTTCTTCTCGCGGAGTTTCTGGGGTTGCCTATGGTAGTTATGCCCGTTCTTTATTATCACCAATCTTAGACCAATTAGAAACTACTAATCAGGTTTCAGAAACTGCTACACCTAACCATCAAACCCTAACTAATTCTTTGGTTCAACAATTAGAAAACCATCCCAATTTACTAAAAATAGCTGTTAATACTGCTTATGATTTAGTCAGTCAAATTAAATCCATCAAACATTAAACATTTATCACTCTCTTTTAACTAAAACTTCCTGGTTACAAAGACATGAAATTTACAACCATCAAAATGAAAAAACCGATCACTGGTAACTGATAACTGATAACTGATAACTGATAACTGATAAATGCCACAAGATAACATTCCTTCCCACCGTATGCAAGTTACTGACAACCTAGATCAATTGTTGTCAATTTTTCCTGAAAATATCCGCGCCTCAATTGAACCTCATCCCCAAAAAGATAACTTAATCGAAGTAGTAATGGACTTGGGAAGACTTCCAGAAGCTCGTTTTCGAGACGAAGTATCTAATCTGGGAAAAGAACCGATTTCTAAAGCTGATCTTCAATACTGTGTTGACCGCGTTGGTAGCTTTGGTAGTGATAATCGGGCTGGTATCGAAAGAACTCTACACCGTATCAGTGCCATTCGTAATCGTGCAGGAGATATTATTGGTCTGACTTGTCGTATTGGTCGTGCCGTCTTTGGGACGATCGTTATGATTCGGGATTTAGTGGAAACTGGTCAGTCTATACTGCTTCTGGGTCGTCCTGGAGTAGGAAAAACTACAGCTTTACGGGAAATTGCCAGGGTTTTAGCAGATGACCTCAATAAAAGAGTCGTAATCATTGATACTTCTAATGAAATTGCAGGGGATGGAGATATTCCCCATCCTGCTATTGGACGGGCTAGAAGAATGCAAGTGGCTCGTCCCGAATTACAACATCAGGTAATGATCGAAGCAGTGGAAAATCATATGCCAGAAGTGATCGTTATTGATGAAATTGGCACAGAATTAGAAGCCCTCGCAGCCCGTACTATTGCTGAAAGAGGGGTGCAGTTAGTGGGAACAGCCCATGGTAATAGTATTGCTAACCTTATTAAAAACCCTACTCTCTCAGACTTAGTGGGAGGTATCCAAGCCGTAACTTTGGGGGATGATGAAGCCCGTCGCCGTGGCTCTCAAAAAACCGTCTTAGAAAGAAAAGCACCCCCTACTTTTGCGATCGCAGTAGAAATGCTAGAACGTCAAAGATGGGTAGTTCACGAAGATACCGCCGAAACAGTAGATACGATCCTCAGAGGGTTCGAGCCAAGAACTCAAATTAGAACCGTTGATGACAGTGGAGAAGTTTCCATTATGCAGGAAGAATCCCGTCAAGTAAATAATGTTTCACTTAGTAGAGCTTCTAATGTAGCTACTCCCTTGCGTCCTGGTGGCTGGCGTGCTTCAGGGAAAATGACCCCCGTTGCTCCTTTTGGTAGTAAAAAAAAAGGCAAAGTCAACCCTGAATTTGAACGAATGTTAGATACATCTTGGCAAACCCAAGATTCTAATCAAAAATTGCGTACTCCTGGCCCTAATGGAGAAGATTGGCCTGTTTATGTATATCCTTATGGTATTGGTCGCTCCCAACTAGACCAAGTGATTAGCGTCTTAAACCTACCAGTAGTCTTAACTAAAGACTTAGAAAGTGCAGATGCCGTAATTGCATTGCGATCGCAAGTCAAACACCATTCTCGACTGCGCCAAATTGCCCACAATAACCATATTCCAATTCATGTAGTTAAATCTAACACTATACCCCAAATTACTCGCGTTTTACGGCAATTACTCAATTTAGATGACCCTAATGCCCCTGAAGCTACAGATTTACGTCTGTTCACCAAAGCAGGAAATGATGACGAGATTGAGGCCCTAGAAGAAGCAAGACTCGCAGTAGAACAAATAGTAATTCCTAAAGGACAACCAGTAGAGTTATTACCGCGATCGGCTAAAGTGAGAAAAATGCAGCATGAACTCGTAGAGCATTATCGCCTACATTCTGATAGTTTTGGGGAAGAACCTAACCGTAGAATCAGAATTTATCCTGCTTAATCTGTCACTGTACAACAAACCTGAAATGTAAAAGACTCGAAGTCCACGCCTGTCATAAGCATCCCGTATTGCTGCTACCGTCAGGTTCTGACAAGGTTTAGGCGTTACAACTGCATGGGTCCGAGTCACTGATTATCCTAACATACTTTACATACTTTGATGATGATTTTATTAGAACCGAGGGATAAAACTGTATCTCCTGAGAGATGGGCGACCCGCCTCTCACTTCAGAGAAGGGTGAGCTTACGTCATATATTCTGAAGCAACAATCATCGAGCCAATCCCTTCATCAGTAAAGATTTCTAATAGTAGAGCGTGGGGAATTCTACCATCTAGAATATGGGCTGCTTTGACCCCTTGAGCCAGCGATCGCACACAACAATTAACCTTCGGAATCATACCCCCAGAGACAATACCTTGAGCGATTAAGTCCCTGACTTTTTTTATATCCAATTGGGTTAGGAGGGTGGAAGGATCTTGGTAATTTTCCAAGATCCCAGGAGTATCTGTGAGTAAGATTAATTTTTCGGCTTGGAGAGCCGCTGCAATTTCTCCTGCTACGGTATCTGCATTGATATTATATGCTTGCCCTGTTTTATCCGCAGCCACACTAGATATTACAGGGACATAACCATAATTAACTAAAGATTCAATTAGGCTGGTATCAACACTAGTGACTTCTCCCACAAAACCAATTCCTTCTCTTCCTACAGGACGAGCTTGAATTAAATTAGCATCTTTGCCACAAAGACCTACCGCAGCACAACCAGCTTGATTAATCAGAGAAACTAGTTGTTTGTTAACCCGACCGACCAACACCATTTCTACTACATCCATCGTATTTGCATCGGTGACTCGCAAACCATCTTTGAATTGAGGCTCTATACCTAGTTTATCGAGCCAAGTATTGATTTCTGGGCCTCCACCATGAACCACTACAGGACGAACCCCAACACAAGACAAAAATACAATATCTCGAATAACTCCTGCTTTGAGTCTACCGTCTTTCATCGCTGCACCACCATACTTAATTACGATGGTACGGTTAGCAAATTTTTGGATATAGGGGAGAGCTTCACTGAGAACGCGAACGCGAGTTGCTTCTGCTTCTTTATAGTATTCGCTAAGGTTTGTCATTATGAGGACTATTAAGATGATAAAAAGAAAAACTTTAATTAAAAGTAGATTAACGGTTAGTTCCTGTTTTCGACATAATCATAGAAGGAATTTTATCCATAATTTCATCGGTAATTTGTTCAGGTGTTTGTTGCCTGTCGATAATAATATGTAAATCTGCTTGAGCATATAGAGAACGACGAGCTTCCCATAATGACTCTAGTTTGGCAGCTAAAGGTCTAGTATTATCTTCTGCTAAACGTTCTTTTAATACTTCTATGTCTGCATCTAGCCATATCATCAAACCTTGACGTAAATAACTCCAGTTGATGGGTTTTTGGACAATTCCCCCTCCCGTGGCGATCGCGCTTCTAATATAGGCGGATACTTCTTTTAGTACTTTGGTTTCTAAGTCTCGAAAATAAGCTTCCCCTTCGGTGGCAAAAATTTCGGGAATTGGTTTTTGTGCGACTTTTTCGAGTAAAACATCAGTATCAAAAAAACGATAGTCTAATTTCTGCGCCAGCAATTTACCAACGGTAGTTTTACCCGATCCCATCATCCCGATCAGATAGACATTTACACCCTGCAATAAGTTATTCATTTAAACTGAATTTTGTTGAGTCTTAATCAAAATCTGTATTGTACACGCAAATAACTATTTATACGATGAGCGATCAGAATCTATCCCCTAACGTCAAATCTTCACTTTCTCCTGAAAAGTATGCTCGACTGAAAGCGGAAGCGAAAGCACCCTATAAGGGTTTGCGAAAATTCTTTTATTTGGCTTTTGCTGCGTCTGGTTTTATTGGCGCATTAACTTTTTTAGCTCGTATTGCAGCAGGAACAGATTTAGGGAAAGACATACCGAATTTTGCCTTACAACTCGGTTTAGTAGCAGCAATGGTGGCTCTTTTTACTTGGGAAAATAGAGAAAAAGCTAAGTAATTAGGGTAGGCAAGAGGCAAGAGTTTTCTTTGTACCAAGCAAGGTCTTCTCCCTCGTAAAAGATAATAATGGTGACAACGTAAGGTGGGGTTTTCCACCTTACGTCGTCACTTATTGCAACTAGTCTGTGTCTAATCTTTCCATGAAAACTTGAACTTGGTAGAGATAGGAAGTGTCATCTAGACCCGCTTCTGATAATCTTCCTTTCGCGATCGCACTTTTTACTAGGTCTTCTGCTTTAATTTTTTTAGTACGAATCCCACTTGGGAAGGGGGCTTGTTAGAGCGCAAAGCGGGATGCAAGCTCCCGCAACTCCTCTAACTTCG
>JASJEK010000234.1 GCA_030064915.1 Xenococcaceae cyanobacterium MO_234.B1 | reverse complement strand
CTTAAGGCACGGGGTAATAGAAGCTCCATTGCGCGGGGGGCTTGTATGATTTTATAGTTGTGCCTCCCGCAGTTAATTGTTCTGTTCTAGCGGAATTCCCGGACCGCATTCCGCGGTCAGATAGTGAAGAAAAACCTCTTGCTCAATTTGTATAACTTCTAGTAATTGTAATTTAATCCCTTGAGACTGGAAAAAGCCGATTCCTGCGACTGGTGTAGGGGAATTTTGCCCTCCCAAAATCAACGGACAGACTGTTAACCATAATTCATCAATTAAATTTTCTTGGAAAAGAGAAGCTACTAATTCTCCTCCTCCTAAAATAGCCAATTTGTTAATGCCTAATTGTTTAAGTCTATTAAGAGTTACTTCCCAATGACTAGGGTTAGGTTTGGTATTGGGTGACTCTATCACTAACACTCGCTCAAATTCTGGTTTATGTTGCCACAATTTAGCACCAATTTCTGTGGTAATTAACCAACGGGGTATGGGTTGGCTAAAAAACTTGAGTTGGGAGTCAAACTTTCCTGAAGCAGAACCAACAATATGAACTGGTTGCAGGGGTTTTTGTTGTTCTTGTCTCCACTGTAACAGTTCAGGGTTGGTAATAGATAAACTAGTACCGTAAGCTCGAAGTGTTCCAGCACCAAAAATAACTCCATCCGCTAAAGCTATTTGTTTTTCTAGATGATTTTTATCTGCTATTGAACCAAATCTTGCTGCTGAACGCTGTTTATCGGCGATTTTGCCATCCGCAGTCATAGCCAGAATTAGGGTAGTTTGGGGTCGTTTTTCCATCTACTATTTCTATCTGCTGAAGCAAATATGGATATTATTGAATAAACTGGAAACAGATTCAACCCTAAAGCCCTTATTATGGCATTTGGTCAATCATCTTTCCGCCGCATACTACTTTCACGGTTACTCTTGTTAAGTGTACCAGTACTGTTAATGGGAGTTTACCTTACTTATAGAAAAGCTCGTTCCGCTTTTTTAGAGACTGCTAGAAAAAATTTAACCGAAAGTGCGATTCTGAAAGGAGAAAGTATTTCTCAGTCTATTGAAGCACTGAGAACAAACTTGGCTAATGCTAGTGATGCAGAAGCCTTAAAATCTAATTCTTTAGAAGAGCGTTTGACTTTCGTAAGTCAACTTAAAGAAATTTTACCCACAAATATTTTATGCACTCAATTGACTGACTTAGTGACAAATAATATTGTCGTTAATACTTGTAGTGAAACAGCAGACTTAAGTGATAGCTCTTGGCATAGCCAAAGACAAGACTTAATAGAGAATTTAGAGCAGATAGATATTGATTTTATTTTACCTACTGAGGATTTGTCTGCTGACAATAGTATTAATCAAAGTAGTATTAATCAAAGTAAATTATTAGAAGATCAGCATCAGCTTATATTATGGTTAAGTGCACCTGTATATGACCGCCGAGGTAATTTACGTTATGCCTTGAGTGTCAAGTCTTCCATTTTAAGCCAAGAAAGAGTTAAACCAGGGTCTTTTGGTGGTTATTCTGTAGTTATAGACCAAGAAGGAGTTATTCTGGCTCATCCTTCTATTCAGCGAGTCGGGTTAAATATTAGCCAACTGCCAGATGCTCAACGATTATCTAGTTTATTACGAAATGCGATCGCTGGTAAAACGGATTTTCTACATTTGTTTTATTTCGAAAAAGATGCTGTTGAGTTAGTAGCCGGATACACCTCCATTGATAGTCCGATTACAGATAGTCAAGCCACAAAATGGGTGGTTTTAGCAGTAACTCCTTTGGATACGGCGTTGTTTCCTCTAAAAGATATTCGCCAGATTTTAGTGGTTATGACAGTTGGCTTGATTATAGCTAGCTCCTGTGCCAATTTATATATATCTAAAGAGTTAGCTCGTCCTTTGGAGCAAATTCGAGATTATGCCTTAAAAGAAGAGCATTTACAATCAAGCGATCGCTTACCAGAGAATTTTCAGATTCGTGAGTTTAATCAACTTTCTCTGGCGATTAACGAAATGGTAACAAGGTTAAGGTCTTGGGGAGATGAAATTATTACAGCTTGGAAAGAAGCTAAAAATGCTAATCAAATCAAAAGTGAGTTTTTGGCGACAACTTCTCATGAGCTAAGAACTCCTCTTAATGGCATTATTAATTGTATTAAAGTTATCAAAGAAGGTTATTGTGATACTAAAGAAGAAGAATTAGATTTTTTAAATCAAGCAGATGAAGCTGCTATTCATCTTTTAGGGATTATTAATGATGTTTTAGATATTTCCAAAATTGAAGCAGGAAGGCTATCTGTATTATTAGAAACAGTTGATTTAGGGAAATTAATTAATGAAATAGTAGATTTACAATTAGTTCCGATTCAACATAAAGGTTTGACTTGCCAAACTCCTACTTTACAAAATAAAATTTATGTTCAAGCAGATAGAGCTAAACTCAAACAAGTATTAATTAATGTAATTGGTAATGCAGTCAAATTTACTGACTCTGGCTATATCGCAATTAAAATAGCAATAAATTCAGAATATAACAAGCCTAAAGCTGCTTCAGATATCTTACCTACTTATGAAACTTATCCTGTTGCCTATGATGAGAATAGTCATAGTACTTCCCATCAAGATTTTGCAGGAGAATACATTTATACAGAAGATAATCGCAAAATTTTTCTAAATAAAGATAAGTTTTCTTCTAATGGTCATGCTCCAAATAATATTGAACCAGTACCTCAAAAACAGGAAACAAAAAAAGCCATAATCACTATCCAAGATACAGGAATTGGTATCGATCCGAGTCAACAAGAAAAGTTATTTCGCCCTTTTGTGATGGTGGATGGTTCCAGAACTAGAAAATTTGGTGGTACAGGTTTAGGTTTAGCTATTTCTCGAAATTTGATCGAATTAATGGATGGAAAAATTAGTCTATATAGCGAAGGTATCGGGAAAGGTACAACAATAACTATTGTCATACCTTTAGCAGAAGGTATTAGTGCTTAATGAGGGATTATCTTAAATACGTTCATAACGCCTTTTTTTGCCGAGCGCCTAATTTTTGCCAATGTCCAGTAGTTTTAAAACACGCCCTAGTTAGGGCTTGCTGAAAAAGTTTTTTGGTTGGGATAGGTAATAGGTAATAGGTAATAGTTTTGCCTCCTAGTTACCAAATTTACCCTGGGATTTTCTACAAAAGTGCCAGGATTTTGAGCCAAAAGATGCTTAAACCATTGCACTTGTTTGGTCAAAAAAAGCTCAAAATCCTTGTCTGGTATAACTTCTATATTTATTCAGCAAGCCCTAGTTAATCGTTTTCTTGAGCAATCTATCATCCGTTGTCAATAAGACATCTACCTTAGCACTTTCAGCGCAACCAGCTTCCCCCAGCTTCCTAATCATTAAAATAGACTTTCAATCTCTTCATCGCTAAAAGGATTTTTACCAGCTCGTAGGGCATCAATCCAGCTCTGTCGCTGTGCCTTCTTCCAATCATTTTTAGTCCATTCTATAAATGCCTGAAAGTCCTCAACTGCTCCTTTTGTTTTCCCAGTTAGCGCCCTGGCAAGACCACGACTATCTCGATATGCTCCATTTTTAGGCTCAAGCTCCACTGCTTTTTTACAGGCAAACATCACCTTAGCAGCTTGTCTGTGGAGACTACCGAACCGACATAGACTATTCCAAGATTGGGCAGAAATTTTTGGCTTAGGTTCTTGTAGGTTTGAATCTAGTTTTTGGGCTTTTTTGTAAGTGGCGATCGCCTCAATGACTTTCCCTTCTTTTGCCAGCCTTTCTCCTTCCTTCAAGAAGCTTGGGTGAATAGGGTAATTTTTACAGGTCTTATCATATAGGTGCAATTGAACGTTAATATAGTTTTGCCACTCATCCACCCTCAGATTACGTTTCAAGCGCCTACAGGCTTCAATCATCAGCGCCTTGGAATTCAGAAAATGTAATTGGACGGTGTTATCTCTACTGCGGGTAACGAGGTATTTACTGTCGGGACTGAACTCCACGGCTTCTACAGTATCTTGGTGGGTGATGCCGGCGATTTCTTTTCTGCTGGTCATCTCAATCAGGCGGGCAGTGTTATCTTCACTGCCAGTAGCCAGGTATTTACTGTCAGGACTGAAGGTTACGGCTTTTACCCCATCCTGGTGGCTGATACGGGCGATTTCCTTGCCAGTTTTGACCTCAATCAGGCGGGCGGTGTTATCTTCACTGCCAGTAGCCAGGTATTTACTGTCAGGACTGAAGGCCACAGCTTCTACAGTATCCTGGTGGGTGATGCTGGTGATTTGCTTACCAGTTTTGACCTCAATCAGGCGGGCGGTGTTATCTTCACTACCAGTAGCCAGGTATTTACTGTCGGGACTAAACTCCACGCCCCAAACAATATCCTGGTGGGTGATGCTGGTGATTTGCTTGCCAGTTTTGACCTCAATCAGGCGGACGGTGTTATCTTCACTACCAGTAGCCAGGTATTTACTGTCAGGACTAAACTCCACGCCCCAAACAATATCCTGGTGGGGGATGCGGGCGATTTCTTGACCGCTGCTTACCTCAATCAGGCGGGCGGTGTTATCTTCACTGCCAGTAGCCAGGTATTTACTGTCGGGACTGAAGACCACGGCTTTTACCCAACCCTGATGCCAGATACGGGAGATTTCCTTGCCAGTTTTGACCTCAATTAGGCGGGCGATGTTATCTTCACTGCGGGTAGCCAGGTATTTGCCGTTGGGACTGAAGACTACTGCTATTACAGAAAACCGGTGGGTGATGCGGGTGATTTCTTGACCGCTACTCACTTCAATCAGACGGGCGGTTCCATCTGCACCACGGGTAGCCAGGTATTTGCTGTCAGGACTGAAGGTCATAGCTTCTCCCCTACCCTGATGGGGGATGCGGGCGATTTCTTGACCGCTGCTCACCTCAATCAGGCGGGCAGTGTTGTCCCCACTATAGGTAGCCAGGTATTTGCCGTCGGGACTGAATGCCACGGCATAAACAGAATCCTGGTGGGTGATGCGGGTGATTTTTTTATCACTGCCTACCTCAATCAGGCGAGCGGTGTTATCTCTACTGCGGGTAGCCAGGTAGTTGCTGTCGGGACTGAAGGTCACGGCTTCTATCCCACCCTGGTGGGGGATGCGGGCGATTTCTTGGCCAGTTGTCACCTCAATCAGGCGGACGGTGTTGTCCCCACTGTGGGTAGCCAGGTATTTGCTGTCGGAACTGAAGACCACGGCTTCTCTCCTCACGGCTTCTACCCCACCCTGGTGGGGGATATGGGCGATTTCTTGACCGCTGCTCACCTCAATCAAGCGGGCGGTGTTGCCCCAACTGCGGGTAGCCAGATATTTGCCGTCGGGACTGAAGGTCACGGCATCTACAGTATCCTGGTGGATAATGCGGGCGATTTCTTGTCCGCTGCTCACCTCAATCAGGGGGACAGTCTTATCTCTACTGCGGGTAGCCAGGTATTTGCCGTCGGGACTGAAGGATACGGCATAAACAGCATCCTGGTGGATAATGCGGGCGATTTCTTGTCCGCTGCTCACCTCAATCAGGGGAACGGTGTTATCCCCACTGTGGGTAGCCAGGTATTTGCCGTCGGGACTGAAGACCACGGTTCTGACATCCCTCTGGTGGGTGAGACGGGCGATTTCTTGGCCGCTGCTCACCTCAATCAGGCGGGCGGTGTTGTCCCCACTGTGGGTAGCCAGGTATTTGCCGTCGGGACTGAAGGACAGGGCTTCTACCCAACTCTGGTGAGGGATGCGGGCGATTTTTTTTCCGCTGCTCACCTCAATCAGGCGGGCGGTCTTATCCCAACTGCTAGTTGCCAGGTATTTACTGTCGGGACTGAAGGATACGGCTGATACTTGCCCTTGGTGGGTGAGGCGGGCGATTTTTTTTCCGCTGCTCACCTCAATCAGGTGGGCGGTGTTGTAGTCATTGCGGGTAGCCAGGTATTTGCTGTCAGGACTGAAGGATACGGCTGATACTTGCCCTTGGTGGGTGAGGCGGGCAATTTCCTTGCCAGTTTTGACCTCAATCAGGCGGGCAGTGCCCTTACTGCTGGTAGCCAGGTATTTGCTGTCGGAACTGAAGACCACGACTTTTACCCAACCCTGGTGGGTGAGGCGGGCGATTTCCTTGCCAGTTGCTACCTCAATCAGGCGGGCGGTGTTGTCCTTACTGCTGGTAGCTAGGTATTTACTGTCGGGACTGAAGACCACAGCTCCTACATCCCTCTGATGGGTGAGGCGGGCGATTTCCTTGCCAGTTTTGACCTCAATCAGGCGGGCGGTATTGTCCCCACTGCTGGTAGCCAGGTATTTACTATCGGGACTGAAGACCACGGCTCTTACCCAAGCCTGGTGGGTGAGGCGGGCGATTTCTTGGCCAGTTATCACCTCAATCAGGCGGGCAGTGCCCTTACTGCTGGTAGCCAGGTATTTACTGTCGGGACTGAACTCTACGGCTCTCACTTCATCCTCGTGGCTGATGCGGGCAATAGAGTTAGGCAGAAAAATCAGACTATTGCGCAAGGCTCGATCTGCTTCTAACGATACCTCCTCAATATCTTGGAATCGTTTGATTGATTCGACTGCTAGTAAGGCACTTGTTTCATACAAGTCTGGGTACTGACTGCCAATCCTTTCCGATGTAGCAGCTAACTGGCGGGCAAATGCTCTTTTGGCTTGTTCATTTGCTCTTTTGGCTTGTTCATTTGCTCTTTTGGCTTGTTTATTTGCTTCTATCGATTGAAAGCCAGCGAAGATGGTCAATCCAGCGAAAATGACAGATGCGATGGAAGTCGCCATGAGCTGGCGATTTCTAACCTCTTTCTCTTGTCTAAGTAGGCGATCGCGCCACTCAACACTGGCATTAATAAATTTAATTTCTTCTGGTCTTAAGCCACCAACATTTTTAAAAGCATCTTGCTTTCTAAACTCTACAACCCGATCTAATCTAGAGCCTTTCAAGAGTTCGTCCTTAGCTTTAGCCTCATCTCTAGCACGAATTTTTTGCCACCGTTTTGTCTCACCAGCTAACCAATTTTTGAGGATAATAGCTTCCTTTTCCTCTTCAATCCAGTTTTTTAAAGTATCCCAAGACGAGACCAAAATTTCATGGGCTATTTCCACCGTTGCCAATTGTGTTGGCTTTTTGCTGTTACTAACCAGCAAATTTTCTGGGCTTACAGATTCATAACTGCTAATCAACAAATTTTCATCAATGAACCTATTCAAGGTCTTTTCTAGCGATTCACCCACAAATTCATCTCGATAAGCCCGTCTGCTAACTGCTTTACTGCCTGAATCAGATTCTACAATATTCACCAGCTTGACAAATATTTGCTTAGTGGCTGCCTGTTCGTCTGGCTTCAGATCTTTGTAGATCTCGTTGACCCGCTTTTGCAGTGCCCCTCTTACCCCCTCTAAAGCAGCATAAGTTGTTTTGTTTAAAGTGCGGTCTTCGATATGGGGACGACCATCAGCACCAATAGTCCTACACTCAGTCTGCCAGAGCAAATCTAGAGTGTATTGTAATAAGGGGAGATAACCTTTTTGTCCCTCTACTTCTTGAATAATTTGTTCAACTAACCCTTCTTCAAACACTACTCCCTGCTTAGCTGCTGGCTGCTCGATCGCCTGTCGCAACTCATCTGGGTCCATATCAGTGACCAGATGAATATTATTTTGATTAGCAATTGCACCTAGATTTGGATAAAAACTAAACTGCTCCAGAAAGTCAGAACGCATTGCCAGTACAATCTTGACAGAGCGAGGGTCAGATTTAGCAACTTGGACAAGACCTTCAATAAAGTTATTTCGTTTATCCAAGTCATGACAACTGGTAAATAATTCCTCAAATTGATCGACAAAGATCAGCCACCGTTCGTCCTCTTTCTTTAAGGTGCTAATCACTTTAGTTAGGGTATCTGCTTCAGCTTTCAGGGCAATTTTAGCTTCCGATTCCCTGAAGCTGTAATCCTTTTCTTCACTGAGAAGACAACGATATAGGGACTCAAAGGGGTCTTCATTAGGCGTGAAAATAAAATCATAAAACTTGCTCGATTCCAGAGACTTCTTCAACTCAGGAATCAACCCAGCACGCACGACAGACGACTTGCCACTTCCCGAAGCCCCTAACACTAAACTCAAGTTACTGCGATTAACTGCCTCGAACAATCTGGCAATGAGCTTATCCCTACCAAAAAAGCGCTCTCTGTCTTTGAGATTAAACCTTTTCAGTCCTTGATACGGTGAAGTCTTAATCAGTGTTTGCTGCGTAACCTTAGCAACTGAAATTTGGATAGTCTGAGTTTCAATCTTAGTCCCAATCTGAACGGGCGCGAAGATCAAATCACGACCAACCTTAGTATCCTTAACAAGGCTGTCTTGTCTTTGAGATTGATCGTCTGGACGTGGCTGGTTCATTTTACTCAACCTCAAGCTTTAGTTACTTCCACCTTCTTGAACTGGCTTAAATTCAAAATTTCCCCCGACAGTGACACCGCTTACCGTATTAGTCTGAGTTTGATTGATTATCTGTTGTCCGCCAGGTTGCTCTTTAATTTTGTCAAGTAAATCTTGAGCTAATCGGATAATCTCAGGGTCATCATTAACCTTCGCTATTTCAACTTCTTCTTGCAGCGTAGCTTTGCGACCTTCAGAGTCCGGCTTCTTTTCCAATTTATCTACGGCATCAACAAGATCGCTTTCGGAGCCAAATTTCTTCTTTAGAGCTGCTTTAAGAGTACCGTAACAGTCTCCGATCGCATCCTTGCTCAGATTAGCCAAGGCAGCCACAATAGCTGTAGTTATAGGGTCCATAGTTGAGCCTCAATCATTAGTAGAAGGGGGAAATAGTCATCTTATGAGTTCACCTCATTCACTGTGAGCGATCCTAACTACCAGGACATCACCTTCTCTGTGAATGTCATAAAAATCAATTATAGTCATGTAATATCTACTTGTACTTTGGACAAAATTTGATGTAGGTGTCTTCCGTTTGATATTGTTTTTTCTCTTAGTTTCTTAATCTCATAACTTATGGTTCCCTCATTTTTTTCGGTTCCCAAAATTCATCCGTTTGTTAACTTAAGTAGTTGGACAGAATTATTTGTATATAATTTCAGTCTTCCAAACTTGGCAGCTTGGCATAGCAAGAAATTAATTCACAATTAATTTTGTCTAGGTACTTATCTGTATTAAAAGAGAGAATCGGGAAGAAGTAGGGAAAAAAATTGGTTATGTTGCAAAGTTTTGGACTGTTGACAATCTCACGGCTGAAAGCGCGTGAGATTCTTTTCAGCACTGCATAGTTCTCACTGTCTGGGATTAGCGACAGTTCATTTATGCTGGATTCCTAAAAGAAGAAAAGCAGTGTTAATCGGAAAAATCAGAAATAGACTAGCAGAAATTATTAATCAAGTGGCAATAGATAAAGGCTGGTTTATTCGGTCTTTAGAAATTGCTCCAGACCACGTTCATTTATTAGTAGAATATGATAACAATCATTCGATAGCTGAAGTTGCCAGAGCTTTTAAAGGTCGTTCTTCGAGATATCTTAGACAAGAATTTCCAGAACTACTTAAGCTTCCTTCGCTGTGGTCAAGGTCTTATTTTTATGAAACCACTGGTAAAATTAGCACTGCTAAAATAAGAGCATATATCGAAGACCCACATCATTACTAGAGAATATTTCACTCACGGCTAAAGGAGGGCCCGTCGCCTGTGCTTTGCCAGGCGTTTATGTCGCCCGTCCGTTTCCACGACTTTTCCGCCCCGCGCTAAAGCGACGGGGTTACCAAGTTACGTATATCATGTTTGGTACCCTTGATTTTGTCCAAAGTCCAAATCTACACAACCTCAAGATATTGGATTGTCGTAGGTTGTAGATGTGATGTTACGTACCGATTCAGTAATCGACAACCAGAACTGATTTGCTGTTGAGCGATTTGAATACTATCTAAAAAACTGCATGGAATTCGCGAATTGTTCTGGAGTTACACGGAATCCTTTGGGAATCGTAATCCTATTCATCTGTTTTTCCCTTAAATCAGTGTCTTTAATGATTATTTTATTAAGCATCTTCATCTAGGATACTATTTCGATCTAATAGCAAAAGACTACGCAATTTATTGGTATCTAATTTAGTTAACCATTGTTCTCCTGCGTCAATGGTTTGTTCTGCTAGATCTTGTTTACTTTCAATAATGTCATTAATTCTTTCTTCTAAAGTTCCGCTACAAACAAATTTATGAACTTGGACATTGCGTTTTTGTCCAATACGAAAAGCTCTATCAGTAGCTTGATTTTCTACCGCAGGATTCCACCAACGATCTACATGAAACACATGATTAGCTCTAGTTAAATTTAATCCTGTACCTCCAGCTTTTAGAGATAGGATAAATATTTGGGGCGCATTAGGATCGTGTTGGAAACGATCGATCATTTCTTGTCTTTGCTGACGACGAGTTGCTCCGTATAAAAAGAGAACTTCTTGATTCAAGGTATTTTCTAGATAAAATTTGAGCAATTTACCCCACTCAGAAAATTGGGTAAAAATAAGAGCATAATTTCCTTCTTGAATAATCTCATCGAGCATTTCTGTAAGTCGCATTAGCTTACCAGAACGATGACAAAATTCATGAACATTAGTAATTAACTTATTAGGTTTAAGAGTTTTACTTTTACTGGATACTAGTACCGGATGATTACAAAGTTGTTTCAGTCGTAAAAGCAAAGTCAAAATTAATCCATGACGTTTAATTCCTTCAGATTCTTCTATTTTAATTAAAGATTCATCTACTAACTTTTGATAAAATTCCGCTTGTTCTTCAGATAGTCCACAAAAAACATTCATTTCTTGTTTTTCTGGCAAATCTTGAATAATATTTTTGTCTGTTTTAAGACGACGCAGAATAAAAGGTCTAACTAGAGAACGTAAAATATTTAAAGAATCGCGATCGCCGTATTTTTCGATAGGATTAGCAAATCTTTTCTGGAAAAAAGTTCGAGTTCCTAGGAAGCCTGGATTGAGAAAATCTAGAATTGACCATAGTTCTGATAAACGATTTTCTACGGGAGTTCCTGTTAAAGCAATACGAAAGTCTGCTGATAATTGTCTTACTGCTTGAGATTGTTTTGCTGTCGGATTTTTAATGTTTTGTGCTTCATCTAAGACTATTCCTTGCCAATTAACTTGATTCAAAGTTTTACTATCTCTATAAACTAAAGAATAGCTAGTAATAATTAAATGTTGATTTTTAACTGCCTTGGCAAAGGTTTTTCCTTGATTACGATTTTCTCCATGATGAACTAAACAAGATAAAGTTGGAGCAAATTTTGTTACTTCTCGTTGCCAATTATTTAATACTGATGTGGGACATACCAAAAGAGTAGGCTTATTTAGTAATTCTTCTTGTTGCAAATTAAGCAAAAAACCTATAGCTTGAACTGTATTATGACAGATAATATTGTTAGCTACAAAGTTATGATGCTCTGCTATTTCAAAATCATAAACCCATCCTTCATAATCTATTTCTTCTATAGACTTAATTGGGCAATAAAAAACTTCCTTATCTAACATACTCTGTAACTGTTGTCTGATTTTTTGGAGATATTCTAGATCTAGTTGTTGATAAGCAGCAAGAGTATTTTTGGTCCATTTAGAAGGTTTTAATTGACGATATATTGACTCCGCTTCTCCCGTAATAATGTTATCGATACTAGTAACAACTTTTGTTAAACTTTTTTGAGAAAATTGTTGTGTTCCATTAATATAAACATTGTTATTCATGCCAAAATGTCTTGTTGGTAGCTGAGTATTAATCACCACATTAGCCACAATTTCAGAAGCAGGTATCCCTTCTACATTCGTGTTAGTTTGTTTTAGACAGATTTCTCTTAGCTTATTTTGTTTTTTGTTATAACCAAACCCAATATCTTTGTAAAATTTGCGAATAGAGTTACCACCTATAGTTCCAATATAATAATCTCTAAAAATTCCACTGCCATTTGTCGCTCTTTTGCTTTTTTTGGCTATTCTTAGCCAAATACCAAAACGTCGGAGCAATACAGAGATTTGTTCTATTAAAATAGAAGATGCTGAACTTATTTCTATACTCCTTATGCTTGAAATAACAGCAGCTTCTGCATCAAAATAATTTCTTATAAAAACTCTAATTCCGTCTAAGTCGGCTTGCATAATAAATGATGGAAGTGACTTAAATTTTGAGGGTTGACCCCACTCGTATCCTAAGTCAGACAAAAATTCATAATAGCTTTTACTATTAATATTTAAGTAAGGAACTTTTT
>JASJEK010000233.1 GCA_030064915.1 Xenococcaceae cyanobacterium MO_234.B1 | reverse complement strand
GCAAATTTAAGCCATACTTGCGTTGAGGCACGCCTCTGCTTCGCAATCGTTAAGTTTAGCAATAAAAGCAGCTTCATATCTCCTTTTTCTCCAGGCTTCAGCTAAATTGGCGCAAACTGAACGGGAAGATCTTCGTATTTGATCAGTCAAAGAATAGCGTTCTTCTACTGGAAATGTCTTTGATAATTTAAAAATTTTCATCGCTGCTTCAAAAGCCATTTGATAAACGACTAAATCTTCATGACTTTTAATAGATTCTTTGCCCATTTCTCCCTTGTCTGCCTTGTCCTCCTTGTCTTCCTTGTCTCACTTTACCAGCAACCTATAAATACTGAATCGGTGTTCTAGGAATCATTAATGATTCTTTTAACTGATATCGACATTGCTATCAACCACAGGAATCTCGATGTCATCTCCCAGCAAAGATGGTTGAAGCTGAACCGATACAAAATCATCAGCACTAATGAGATCGGCGTTAACTCTTTGCAAAATACCGAGTTGTATTCCATCGGTGCTAATAGCAGTTCGATTATTGGACAATTGAACAATATCCAAATCTGCAAACGCTAGTCCATCTGCTAATCCGATGAGATCGCTCCCATCTTGAAAATCGAGGATGACATCCCTTCCTGACTGGGGCGCGAGAGTAAAAGTATCGTCGCCTTCACCTCCTCGATAGCGATCGCGCCCGTCACCACCAAAGAGGAGATCGTCCCCACCGTCACCAGCGACGTCACCAGCGAGGAGATCTCTACCGTTTCCCCCAAGAATGGTATCATTGCCTCCGCCCCCGTTGAGGGTGTCATGGCCCAGTAAACCAAGAATCAAATTATCTTCATTTCCGCCAGAGAGAGCATCATTGCCATCGGTACCGAAGAGCGTTCCCGGTCCAATGATAATCACAGGGGGTTCTTCGACTGGAGGAGGGTCATCGTTATCATCTGGAGGTGGGCTAGCATCCCCAACGAAAATCTGTTCGGACAAATCGAAGATATTGAAGTTCTCACCTTCAAACAAGGCAATTGTATCGTCATCAAAATCTAGAAATAACCTGGCATTGCCATTCCTCGGATCGTGTCCTGGTGCAGCATTTAAGCTGTAGCGTTCGACGGAACCATTTAATTGAAGTTTGTCTTGTGCGGGATCGAATCCTCGAACTAGAGCCAGATCGTTATCTCCTGCTCCCAAATAGAAAGCGTTATTCTCATCGCCGAGGACGAATAAATTAGACTCGTTTCTCAATCTACCTCTACCTTGGGTTAGGGTATCTTGCTCTCCCGAACCAGCCCCAGTATTGGGATCGACACCGATAAAGGTATCGTTGCCAAATCCACCACCCAGAAAATCATTACCGATTCCTCCAATCAGCGTATTTGTACCACCAGTGACACTGATACTGTCATCCCCAGAACCACCGTCTAGTAGATCGTTATTAGCTCCTCCGCTTAAGAAATCATCACCATCTCCACCTTCAAGGATATCGTCACCCGCATCACCGATGAGACGATCGTTTCCGCTACCGCCTTTGAGGGTATCGTTAGCTGCTTTGCCGTTTAAGAGGTCGTTTCCCTCTCCTCCATCTAGTAAGTCATTTCCAAAAGATGACTGTAAGGTATCATTTCCTTTCAATCCCAAGACTTCATCATCACTACTTGACGAGAAAATAATTCTGTCGTTTCCATCTGTTCCTACTCTTCTAACCATTTAATTAATCTCCATGATTGTGATTGTATTTTGTCGCTCGATTGCTTATGCATGAATAAAATCCAGCTTTTCTTAGCTTCATCAACAATTTCTGCCCAGAATTTTTCTTTAACCTCGGTCAAGAAATGTAATCTATAACCAACGCACACATGACAACAAGAATCTAAGCAAGAGAGAATTGTTGACACGACCAGCTAATCGTAAAAATCTATTTTTTGGTTGAGAACTATCAATAAAATAGATCTAAAACCTCTGTTTCCCAGTCGCCGTATCCTACCTCCTCACATAAAATTTAAGTATCGATCTAGTTTGACAATTCTCTCTCCGAAATTAGAAAGCTTTTATCATCAGTACTGAACGTAATCTGCATTCAGATTGAAGTTTGAGACTTCTTCTACAACGGCAATAAAGTCTTCTTGACCTTGAGTGAAGATAAAACTATTTATCCCACCAAAAGTTTCAATTTCATAGTCGCTAGCCGACCCGAGTAAAACAAGTTTGTCTTCTTGAGGATTGAAATCCTTAATCTGGGCATGACCGCTACCATCGTCATAATAGAGTTCGTTGCCGAAAGCAAGGAAGAATTTGTCAGAACCTCTTCCTCCTCTCAAGATATCGACTCCACTAGAGTCTCTTTCTCCAGGTTCAAACCCAACCAAGGTGTCATTTCCCGTACCTCCGTCTAGGGTATCACTGCCGATCCCACCAAACAGGCGATCGTTATCTGAATGACCGTGAAGATTGTCATTGCCATTGTTCCCAACGAGCCAATCGTCTCCTTGAAAGCCCAATATAGTATCGCTTTCATTGGTGCCAGGTAAGGTGTCGTTGGATTCACTACCACGTCTATATGCCATTAGAATTATTCTCCGTTTATTGTTTCAAAGTTAGGTTTGAGCGCATCACAATTCCCCCCTCCAGCTTCTCCAGCAACTTGTGGAGTGTTTTTAGGGTTCAAAGTTAGAAATTGTCAAAAAGCTGTTGAACTTTTCAAATTTTCTGAGGATTGTTTTATCCCCAGCATTTCAACTCTTCCAAGCGGGAGTTGTTGATAAACGATCGACCTTCATTTCTTACGATAGGGAGAGATTTCGTATTTGTCGTTACAGTAAATCTCAGGAGTTTTTTGCTTAACTCACTCTGGAAACATCAGAGTTTCTGATTTAAAGAATATTCGATCCAGTTAATTCTGATGCTCCAATCTTGTATCAGTAGGGAAGAGACAAGATATTTAAACAGAAACTGGTGCCTGAAAAAACTCTGTTAAACTCAGGTTAGATTTATTGGACGGGATTAGGCGATCGCTAAAACTTGGTCAAAACTATCGGTAAATAACTAATTTGATTGATAGTTTTCGGCGATCGCATTTTCCCACCCTGGTATTGGTCGATCTTTGAATAATCGGTAAGCAAAATTATTTGAGTTAAAAATTACTATTTGTAAGGCTGTGCAAAGTGTACTTGCACTACAATACAAAAAGAAAGTCTCAAGATGATTAACGAAAAAATCAGTTTTGAGGCAAGATCGAACGAAATAAAGAATGTTTGAAAGAAGCGATCGCCATAAAAAAATTTGATAACGTCAGGTAAGAATCAGTAAATCTACTTAAATCGCTCGAACTATGGATTTATCTCAAGCCTTATCAATTGTCAATGAAGCGATATTAGCTCAGTTTGATCGCGGACTTAGCGACGTGGAAACGGCGATTGTTAGGGGAGCTTGGCAAAATCAAACTTATGAACATATAGCAGAGGTTTTTGGTTATTCCCATAGTTACTTGAGTCGAGATGCTGGACCTAAGTTTTGGAAAATCCTCAGCCAAGTCTTGGGAGAGCCTGTTAGTAAAAAGAATTTCCAAGCAGCTTTAGAAAGAAAGTGGCAACAAGAAAAAGAAGTACTTCAGCCGAAAAACAACCCAGAGCTTAATAACCATTCAACTAATAATTACTCTCTACCCAGAAGTGATTGGGGAGAAGTAATTGACGTTAGCTTTTTTCACGGACGTAGTAGCGAAATGGCTCAAGTGGAGCAATGGATTCAAAATAGAAACTCCCGCTTGCTGGCTATTTTGGGTATGGGAGGAGTGGGTAAAACTGCTTTAGCTACCAAGGTCGGACGACGGATTCAAGGGGATTTTGAAGCCGTTATTTGGCGCAGTCTCCGCGATGCACCCCCTTTAAAAACTTTATTAGGAGATTTAGTCGCATTTTTATCCGAGCAACAAGATAATCAAGCTGAATTACAGCGATTGCTTTATTGGTTGAGAGCTAAACGCTGTCTGTTAATTCTAGATAACGCTGAAACTATCTTACAATCCCAAGATTATGCAGGTCAGTATCTTCCAGGTTACGAAAACTACGGCGATCTCTTCCGTGCAGTAGGAGAAACGGTTCACCAAAGTTGTCTGCTGCTTACCAGTAGGGAAAAACCAGCAGAGATCGCCATGTTAGAAGGAGGTAATAGTTCTGTAGGTTCTCTCAAGTTAGTCGGTTCTCCCGAAGCAGCGATCGCTATAATTCGGGCGAAAGGTTTATCGGGTTCAACCGAGGAAGAGCAAGAGTTATGCCAGCGTTATAGTTACAATCCTCTAGCCCTAAAAATCGTCGCTACTTCGATTCGAGATTTGTTCGAGGGAGCGATCGCCGATTTTTTAGCAGAAGATACCATTTTGTTTTATAACGTTAAGCGACTGCTGGAGCAACAGTTTAACCGTCTGTCTCCTCTAGAACAATCGATTATGTATTGGTTAGCAATTAATCGGGAGTGGACTACGATCTCGGAACTAAGCAAAGATCTTGTACCTACCGCTAGGAAGTTAGATTTACTGGAAGCTTTGGAATCGCTAATGTGGCGTAGTCTGATAGAAAAGCACTTGAGGAATTATACGTTGCAGTGTGTGATCTTAGAGTATGTCACTGACCGATTAGTTCAACGAATAGCCCAAGAAATTACAGAAGCAAGTTTAACTCTGAAGCTTTTCCATAGTCATGCTCTTGTTAAAACTACGGTTAAAGATTCTGTCCGAGAAAGCCAGATTAGGTTGATTTTAGAGCCAGTGTGCGATCGCCTAAGAACGGCATTTTTCGATGCCGAACAAATTCAACAGCATTTCCAATCTGTATTGAGAGAAGTAAGACCCCAGCAAAACTCCTTCTTTGGTTACAGTGTTGGTAACTTGATCGATCTCTGCTTTAGTTTGAAAATAGACTTATCAGATTATGAATTTTCTAACTGCAAGATCCGCCAGGTAAATTTCCAGGGTAAACAGGTTTCCCATCTCAATCTTTCCCATGCTAAATTCCAAGACTGCTTATTCACCCAAACTTTTGGTAACGCTTTAGCAGTAGCATTTAGCCCAGACAATACCATGCTTGCGTTGGGAGATATTAGTGGTAAGATCTGCCTCTGGCAAACAGCAGCAGATCGAGGGGATTGGTCTACTCTAGAGCAACCCTATTTGACTTTGAGGGGACATTCTGGTGGGGTTATGTCCCTCGCTTGGCATCCCGATGGCAGAAAGGTGCTTAGCGGTAGCGACGATCATACCCTCAAACTTTGGGATGGGCAAACGGGAACTTGTTTGCGTACCTTTCAAGGGCATCAGAAGGATGTTTGGGATGTGGCATGGCATCCCGATGGCACGATGATTGCTAGCAGTAGTAGCGATCGCACCATAAAACTCTGGAATCCTGAAACGGGAGTATGTCTGACAACCTTGGAAGGGCATGAAAGACTGATATGGACTGTTGATTGGAGACCCGATGGCAAAATCATCGCTAGTGGTAGCGAAGACCATTCGATTCGACTCTGGGATGTGTCAAGCGGTCAATGTGTGAAAATTTTACCCAAAGCTGGAGCTAGGGTTCGTCGCGTCACCTGGAGTCCCGATGGTCAAATTCTGGCTACTGGAAGTTCAGATAAGCTGATTCGGCTTTGGGATGGGCAAACGGGGGAGCTAATCAGAACTCTTTCAGTGTCATCTACTTGGGTTAATTCTCTGGTATGGAGTCCCGATGGTCAAATCATCGCTAGCGGGGGAGATCGCACTATAAAACTCTGGAATCCTTTCACGGGGGAGTGTCTGCTCACTCTTCAGGGGCATCAAGATCATATTTGGGGACTTCATTGGGCTGCGGATAGCAAAACCCTGGTTAGTGGTAGTCACGATCGCACAGTACGTTTTTGGGATGGGGAACTGGGTCAGTGTCGCCGTATCATGCAAGGATATATTGCCCCGATCTCATCTGTAGTTTGGAATCCAGATGGCAATAAAATCGCTAGTTGTAGTGCAGATCGCACGCTCAGAATTTGGGATATTGCAACTGGACACTGCTTCACCTTAACAGGTCATCAGGGTTGGGTCTTTTCCGTCAGTTGGAGTCCTACCCAACCGGCGCTCGCTAGCAGCAGCGCCGATGGGACGATTAAAATCTGGAATGTCAATACCGGGCAATGTCTGAGAACATTATACGGTCATACGAGTTGGGTATGGTCGGTTGCCTGGAGTCCCGACGGACAAATGCTTGCCAGTGGTAGTAGCACCAATGATTTAACGGCACGGGTATGGAATGCTGTTACGGGGGAATGTCTGCACGTGTTTTCTGGGCATCAAAGCTGGATTTGGTGGGTGGTATGGAGTCCCGATGGCACAACTATCGCTACGGCGGGGGATGACCAACAAATTAAATTGTGGGATGTAGTAACTGGGGAATGTGTGAAAACCCTACATGACGATCGCTTACTGGGAGTTGCGATCGCTTGGAGTCCCGATGGCAAGTGGTTAGCCACCAGCAGCACCGAACAAACCGTGAGACTCTGGAATGTTGAAACAGAAGAAGGTTCGGGAGAACTGGTGGGGCATGAGCAAACCGTTTGGTCAATCGACTGGAGTCCCGATGGCAAGTGGTTAGCCAGTGGCAGCGAGGACTGTACTATTAAGCTCTGGAATTTGGAGACGGAGCAATGCCACCACACTTTTCGAGGTCATGAGAGTCGAATTAGAGATCTATCTTGGAGTCCATCTGGAAAAATTGTCGCCAGTAGTAGCTTTGATGCTACCCTTAGACTTTGGGATGTTTGTAGTGGGCAATGTTTGAAGGTGTTGAGGAGCGATCGCCCTTATGAAGGAATGAACATCACTGGAGTTCAAGGTTTAACCGCGGCCCAAAAATCAACCTTAAAGGCATTGGGAGCAGTGGAAACTTAAGTTAAAAACTGTGCATTACTAGTATTTTCAGGGTAGTCCCTGCCAACTGATTGAGGACTACCATTTATTCCCGATTTATTGCTAAATTCCGAATTTCCTAGTTCTTTTTTGGATTAAGATACTCGAGTTCTAATACTTCCAGCAACTTCTCTTCTAGGTGTCACTTGAAGCATAAGTTGTCCAAAATGGAAGCATAAGCTGTCGGATTTTAGAGCTACAAGCACTATAAATGCGTTTAGTAATTTTGACCTATCATCACTTTAAGGAAAGATAAGTTGTCCAAAAGTCGAAAAAAGAAGCATAAGCTGTCTAAAAGTTATCATTAATTGATAGACTAAGAGCATTCAAATTAGGTTTCATTCACAATCCGGGGAAAAATGCTGACTCAAAAGGAGTTCCAACAATGGAATCTGAGACAGAAATGGAATCAAACTACTACAAAAGTGATAGCAGAGATTCGCGCTGCCCCACCTACTCGCCGAGTCAGGAGTAAAACGGGCAATGTCAGTGGTCGATATCCTTCTCGTAAGATGGGACTAACCATCCAGTTTGAAAGTCATACCGTAGAGCTGGCAGGAATTTACCAGATGGAATACGATTCCGAGGTCCTCGAATATTACGACCAACCACCATCGATTAAGCTAAATTACAAATCAAAAACTGGTCGTAATCTAGGAGTTTGGCACACTCCTGATTTTTTCGTCCTGCGTCACGAGCAAGCGGGTTGGGAAGAATGGAAAACTGCCCTCGAGTTAAAAAAACTAGCTCTCAAGATGCCCCATCGCTACATTGAAGTTGAGGAGAATCAATGGCGATGTCCTCGCCCGTGAAGCTTATGCGAATGGCACTGGGACTTTACTACCAACTCAGAACCGATGGGGAAATTGATTGGACATTACAAAACAATCTTCAATTTTTAGAAGACTACTTTCGAGGAGCATCAACAACAGTAGAAGCCAGACAACAAGCGTTGATAACCACTTTAGTCACAGAGCAACCAGGCATCAGCTTGGCCGAGTTAATCGATAGAGAATGTCAACCAGATAATATTTATACTCTATTAGTTCAACAACAATTAGAAATCAATCTGCATCAAGCTAGTCTGGCTCAGACTCCTGAGCTTGTCAGGGTATTTCTTTGTGGTCACAAAAGAAGAATCGAGAACGAACCCCAAAATCAAGTTCTCAACTCAGAAAAATTTCTAGTTCCGAGAGTGGGAGAACAACTCTTGTGGAATGGCTGCTGTCTGGAGATTATCAACCCTGGTCAAAACCAAACTGCTTTGCTTACGGGTGAAGGGAAAGTGATTCAAATACCAAACCAGGAATTATTGAATTTGGTAAAAACAGGTGCAATCACACATCAAGGCTCATCTAAAACCACAACTAGTTTGATGGAGCAATTATTAAACTCTGCCAGTGAACAAGACTGTGCAGAAGCTAACCGTCGCTATCAAATGATTGCTCCCTACTTGTTCGGGAGCAACAATGCTCTTCACCCAGAAGTTTCGGCTCGTACAATTCGACGTTGGTTAGCCCAATGGAAGAAAGCGGAACAGTTATACGGGTCAGGTTATATAGGTTTATTACCTCGGATTAGTCAAAAAGGAAACCGGTTGCCAAAATTGCCAAGCCGAACCTATGAACTGATGACAGAATATATTGCCAAGGAGTATGAAACTTACAAACAAAAAGGTAAAAGGGCAGTATATGGGGCTTTAGTAAATGCTTGCGAACGAGAAAATACAGCAGTTCCCAGTTACAAAACCTTTCTCAAGTTTTGTCATAACAGGCCTTCCTACGAACAGACCAAAAACCGTCAAGGTTCTCGCGCTGCTTATGCTTACGAACCCTTTTACTGGGAATTAGAATTCACCACCCCGTTCCATGACTCTAGCCGTTAATCCTCGCCGTCACGCCGTTTGGACACTCTTCAGTTTATACGAACATTTATGTGATTGGGTGTACCAATTTTATGACCATAAAGAACATCCAGCACTAGGACTTACTCCCTACTCGGCTTATCATCAAGCAATAGCCCAAACTGGTTTAAGAGCTAATCGGTTAATACCTGATGATGACTCTTTCCGCATTTTGACTTTGCCTACCACCCCCAAAGGAACAGCAAAAGTCATTCCCAATCAGGGAGTAAAAATTAAGCATCTTTACTATTGGCATCAGAGTTTCCGTAATCGAAATATTGAGAAAACACAAGTAAGCGTCAGATATGACCCAACAGATGCCGGAGTTGCTTATGCCTATGTACGGGGACAATGGGTTCGCTGCATCTCCCAGTACTACAGTATTTTTCATGGTCGCTCGGAACGAGAGATTCAATTAGCTACTGTTGAGTTAAGACAACAACAGAAAAAATATGGACAACAATTCACCATCACAGCCAAAGCTTTAGCCAATTTCCTCGAAGGAACTCAAATCACTGAATCAATACTCTTACAGCGTTTGAAGGACTCTGAAGCCAAAGATATTTTATCGAATATAGAGAGTTCTATTGATTCTAAGTTCAACTCGTCTGTGAAGGCTGCGTCTAATCTAGCTGATTCGGTGCAGAGGCCTTCGCCTTCACCCAAACTCGAAGAAATTAAACCTTATGAGGAATTTTGGTAATGCCGATTCGGAGAAGAGATTATTCCCGTCCTTTATCCAGACAACAAAAGTTAGACTTGTTTCGTGATTGTACAGTGGTACATCCACATCTGAAGAAGGCTTACGAACAATTCCGCGATGCGGTAAGTAATCCTGGAGGAGCTTCTCTGATTTTTTTGTTTGGACCTACAGGAGTGGGAAAAACTACTCTCTTACGCCAAATTATCAAAGTGATGTTGGAAGAACATTTTTCACGGCTCACTAGAGACTCGGATTATCTACCCGTAGCCACAACAGAAGCTCGCGCTCCCGAATCAGGAAGATTTGATTGGAAAGCTTACTATCAAAGCGTCTTGGCGAATTTAACCGAAATACCAGTTCTCGGAAATGGTATTCGCCGAAGAAGTCCACTTCAAAAAAGCCGACGATATCAAAAGAATATCGGTTCTTCTTCTAGTCATTTGTCAACTCTACGAGAACAAGTAATGGTTAATATGCGCCACCGAAGCTTGATTGTTTTTTTGACTGATGAAGCTCAAAGATTTTCCAAGATGGCCAGCAGTAGCCGACAACAGGCTCAAATGGATGCGATACAGTCAATGGCTAGTATGACCAATATTTTACACGGTTTATTTGGTACTTATGAATTACTAGAATTTCGTAACTTAAGTGCTCAACTCTCTCGTCGTAGTATAGACATTCATTTTCCTCGTTATCATGCCGACTGTGCTGAAGATTTAATCGAATTTCAACGAGTACTTAAAAGTTTTGGCGAAAAAATGTCCTTAGACCGCCCAACTGAACTGGAAACTCATTGGGAATACTTTTACGAACGAAGTATTGGTTGTGTGGGCATTCTCAAAGATTGGCTGACACAGGCTTATCGTAAAGCCAAGCGACGAAGATGCTTCTACTCTTTCCCAACAACATTGGCAACCCTATGCACCATCCGTATCTAAATGTCTGCAAATGGCAGCAGAAGCTATTGAAGGGGAGAAAGCTTTTCAATTTGAGTCGGGAGAACTTGTTTTACTACGTCAGAAGCTAGGGTTGTCCTCAGTTTCTGCTTCTATTTCCCCAACTAATAATTCTTCTTCTAGCATCTTATCTCCCCCTACTGAAAAAATTAATCATCATCAAAGGAAGCAAAGACCAGGAATACGCCAACCTCATCGTGATGTTATTGGAGAATCATAATTCTTTTTCTTTTCTTACTCGAAATTTCATCAAGATAATTATTAAGTAATTATTAAGTCGCTAAAAATCGGACAGCTTATGCTTCCATTTTGGACAACTTATGCTTCAAGTGACAGCATCGCCAGCAGCATCCAGAATCCTACTTTTGGGAAACCCCTGAAGGATATGAGTGGTTGAAGATATTAGTTTTTGCTACTGTTTATATCTTTGGCATCAAACAAGGGATTGGCTCTGAAGTTCTTTCGGAATTTTTCCATTTACTACGTTTGAACAGACAGATTGGGGTCTCCCCCACTGCCCTACGCCGATTGGAGGCACAGATGCGCTCGGAGATTCTCACTTATCAAAAGCAACAGCATCAACTTTTCAAACAGTCTCCTTCACCTCGGGAAATCATTGCCGGAGCCGATGAAACTTTTTTCCCAGGGATTGCGGGAACTGTCCTGGTCTTAATGGATGCGCGTTTCTGGTTATATTCTGTTAGAGAAGAAAACCTCAGACCGGAAATATCAGACCTGGTTCGACCAAGTCCAGACAGCTTTAAATCAAATAGGAATGGGGGGTTCGATTAAGTCTAAGGTCAGTGACCGAGCCAAGGCTTTAGTTCAAGAACGCTGTACAAGGTTTAGGTTGTCAGAGTCGCCCCGATTTATTTCATGGAATGCGTTGTCTTTCTCGAACCATTGGAGCCAGATTGGGAGGTCAAGCTCGCTTGTACCAAGAGACAATTACAACAAACAAACAAAGAAATAACTGCTCGTCACCTGAAGAAAAAAGCGATTTCTCTGACCCTGAACCAGCGTCAGGCTCGGCTACAAGAGCAGTACAACTTTCTTGAGACAGGAATTGAGACTTACCGCCAACTCCAACATCAAGTTTCTAGCATTGTCCATCCCTTTGCTATAGATGGAAGTGGATTTCAGACGGGGGTAGATGTAGCCAGTGCCCTGAGAAAACTCCTCATGAATGCTAGCTGGTTTAGGTCAAACTTATCAAGTTTCTAAAATAGAGAAAGCCTTAGAACAATTTAGCTCTCAAATTTGGGGAATAGCGGCGGGCATAAATTCATGGTGGCTTCTTGTTGAACAAAGTATTGTAAAAGAAGAACTCGATGAGCTGACGTCATCTTGGTTAGTTGGTTATCTCCTCCCAGAAGTTTATTGGCTCGCTCAATTCGACAAGACCAAGAATCGGGTTTTGAGGGAAGTATATTACAATGCTTATGAAAAAGCTCACCAAACACTACTGGCTCATCAACTGACTCTGACACTCAACAAAGTAGAAGTTGACCAATGGCGAGACTGGGCTACCTTGATGGTGGCTAAATTTCAGCGCACTACCTCAGCTATTGAGGGGCGTAATGGTTATCTATCTCGCCTTCATCACAGCGGTCGGGGGTTATCAGAGAGTGACTTGCAGGTGCGTGCCTATCGTTCATAATTTTGACCTTCATAGAGCTGATGGTTCCACCGCAGCGAGTCGGTTCTTTGGTCGGAATTTTCCGGAATTATTTCCTTGGATAATGTCAAGAATAGACAATTTGCCCTCCCCCAGAAAATCCCGAAAGTCCAGAAAGTTTGGGGAGCTTACTATCTCTATCCCCTAAGTCAAAAATCTTGGCTGAAAATTTAGTTGG
>JASJEK010000232.1 GCA_030064915.1 Xenococcaceae cyanobacterium MO_234.B1 | reverse complement strand
ATCTCTACCATGGCATTCAACCTCAACGGATTCAACTTCAACCAGTCCATCATTGACTCACAAGGTCGTGTAGTAAGCACTTGGGCTGACATCTTAAACAGAGCTAACCTCGGTTTTGAAGTAATGCACGAGCGTAACGCCCACAACTTCCCCTTAGACTTAGCTGCTGGTGAATCTGCTCCTGTAGCACTAACTGCTCCTGCTATCAACGGCTAATCTAATACGAAGTGTATTAAAAGCTAAATAGACAAACGCCCCCTTTAACAGGAGGGCGTTTTTTGTAGGATATCATACCAAATCCTGTTTACATAGCCTCTTTATCTTTGAAGTCTGCGTAGGCAGACTTTGCCTGTATAGGGTGCCGTTTTTAACCTGTCAGAGATAAGTAGGTTTTGATAATCGGATTTAGTATCAGTTCAGGAAGAATGATGAAAGCCTTAACCAGAGGCTGTTTCAATGATTTTTTAATCACCCGTTACTGGCTACAATTCCTCTGATTACTGCTTAGTGCTTACTGCTTACTATTAATTAATACTATTAATTAAACTTTCTTACTAGCCAAAACTTTGATTTTGGTAATCAACATCTTAGTTAGCTTTTCATAGTCAGTGGATGTTCCTGTATTGGGTTTAGGAAAAAAGTCTAAAGCTCCAGCTTGCATCAAGTTGTAAATATTATCCACATCAGAAGGATTGACGGCATTACTGATAACCAAAATGGGTCGGGGATATTTTGCCATAACCTCTTTGGTAAACTCTAACCCATCCATCCCAGGCATTTCTAAATCGGTACAAATCACATCAGGATTAGTACTAGCAATCATCTGGAGGGCTTGAGAGCCATCTATTGCTGTCCCTACTACTTCTGCTTCAGCAGAAGAATTAATTAATCGCTTTAAAATTTCTAAAGCTACGGGAGAGTCTTCAACTAAAGCTACTTTGATTTTAGACATGATTAAATTAACCTCTCGAGAGTATTGAGTAATAGATTTTGATCAAAATCGCCTTTGGTAAGATAGGCGTTAGCTCCTGCTTCTACGCCTCTGCGTTTATCTGCTTCTTTAGCAAGGGTAGTTACGAGAATAATTGGCAATTCTTCGTATTCAGGATATTCTCGAATACGTGCCGTCATTTCTAACCCTGAAAGGTTAGGCATTTCGACATCGGAGACGACGGCATCAAAGGCTTTTCCTGCTCGTATGGTTTTAAAGCCTTCTAGTCCGTCCACTGCAACAGTGACATCGTAACCCGATCCTTCTAAAATCCGCTTAACTTGAGTGCGTATTGGCGGGGAATCTTCTACGAGCAAGACTTTGGGCTTAACTGGGGCTTTAGTTACAATTTGGGGGCGTTCACCAGCAAAGCCAGTTCCTTGAGTAGCAGTGAGAACTAAGTCTTTGGGATTTAGCACCATGCATATATCACCACCACTAAGGATTGTTGCACCAGAAATATTAGGAATTTTTTGGAGTAGTTTACTTTGGGGCTTAAGGATGATATTTTGCTGGTCAAAAAAGCCGTCAACAAATACCCCTAGACGCTCTGAATCAACTTTTAAGATGACACAAGGAATTGTTTGCTTTCCCAGAGAGTCGGATTGTTTGGAAGGTAGTCCTAATAAATCTGCTAACCAAACTACAGAAAGGGGTTCATCATTCCAAGAGATAGTAGGTGTTCCTTCCAGTAGAAAGATATCAGTTTTAGCAACCAAAATCATTTTGTCGATGAAATCAATAGGTAAAGCATAAGGAGTCTTATTGACATCAACAAGAAGAACTTGGGTAGTACTGAGACTTGTTGGTAAGATTATTTGAAACTTACAACCCTTGTCTGGAATAGACTCAACTTGAATTGACCCTTTGAGACGTTCTACATTAGCACGAACTACATCTAAGCCTACGCCTCGCCCTGAAATCTGACTTACTTCAGTACGAGTGGAAAACCCAGGTGCAAAAATTAGAGATTGAATTTGACTATCTTTCATATTCTCTAATTCAGCTTCGGTGTAAGCACAGCGACGTATTGCAGTAGCTTTAATTTTGGCTATATCTAAGCCCCTGCCGTCATCTATACTTTCGATAACGATGTTGTTACCTTTTTGATAGCCTCTTAGGGTGAGACTTGCAGTAGGGGGTTTTCCTGCTAAGGCTCGTTCTTCTGGTGTTTCTAACCCATGATCGATCGCGTTACGAATAATATGGGTTAAGGGGTCTTTGATTGCTTCTAAGATTCTTTTGTCAACCGCAGTATCTCCTCCTTCAATCTGGAAATCAATCTTTTTGTTGAGTTGTTTGCCCAAATCTCGCACCATGCGAGGAAACAGGTTAAAGATATTGGATAGGGGTACAACTCTTAGATTGCGAATTCCTGACTCTAAATCATTAGTAACAGACTCCAGGCGAGCATTATCTTCAACTACAATATTTTGGAGCTTAGTAACGAAATCGCCCAACTGTTCTAAATATTGTTGATTAATCTGCTCATATTTTTGCAGAGGTTCTAGTTCCTCTGGAGTCAATCTAGGTTCTAATTCTTGGAACAGGGTTTGATTGAGGGACAAATTACGACTCCAATCTTCCCAAAGCTGGAACATCTGGGCAACATCGTAATTACGGCGAGCTAAACGCATTTTCGTGGCTAATAGCTCCCCTGCTTGATCCATAAGAGTGTCTAACTTGTTAAAGTCAACTCTAACGGTGTCAATTTGATGTTCTTGAGTGTAAGCCTTGTTGGGAGTTTCTGGAGATGAAGAATTAGAATTAGCACCAAATATTTCTTCTACATTAGATACAGTATTAAATACAGTATTGTCTTTATTAAATACAGTATTTAATATAGTGTTGTCTTTGACTTCTTGAATAGTCTCATCTTGAAGAGTCTTATCCACTGCAACTGTAGTTTTATCAGAAGTTTCCTCAAAGGCTAAAGACTCTGGTTCTGCTTCTGCTTCTGCACCCATAAGCTGGGCTATCACATGAAAAACACTAACGCCAGAAGGTTCCCCAGTTACAGCTTCACGGGCAATTTTTCTGACTGCATCTATTCCATGATACAAGCGATCGCATAAATTGTCTGAGACTAGACTTTGACTGTCTTTGACCTCGTTTAGTAAGTCTTCCATTTGGTGGACTAGCATTTCTGCTTCTTCCACCCCCAGCATTCGAGAGTCACCTTTGAGAGAATGAGTTGCTCGCAATAACTCATCTAACTTAGCTTTATCGTTAGGATGCTTTTCCAGGTGTAGCAGACCAGTTTCAATTTTTTCGATATGATCCGTGCTAGCTACTTTATATAGTTCTCGGAGTTCGTCATCTTCGATGAACATAACTTTGAATTGATAGATGGATAAATGTTGATTGAGATTAAACTTCTTGACTACTTTCTTAAACAGAGGCTTTGAGTTTTTCCGCACTCTGACTGAGTTCTTTGGTTGCAGTTTTTACCTGAACAATATCATCAGTATTTTCCTTTGCACCTAAGTTAATCGCATTCATGGCAGAAATAACTTGCTGTACTGCTACTGCTTGCTGTTTAGAACTCCTAGAAATCTGTTGACTATTAAGGAAAACATTATTAACAGCGTCTGCAATTTCTTGAAATACTTGCACAGTGCTTTCAGCTAACTTAATTCCCTCACTAGCTTGTTTAGTCCCTTGGTCAGTCACCATAACGGTACTGTTAATAGAAGCTTGAATATCTCCCACTAACAGATTAATTTTCTCAGCGGATTTTTTAGTTTGGTCTGCCAACTTACGAATTTCTCCAGCTACTACAGTAAAACCTTTTCCTTGTTCTCCTGCTCTTGCTGCTTCCACTGATGCATTAAGAGCCAACATATTAGTTTGGTTGGCAACATCTGCTACTAGGTCAGAAATAGTGGAGATTTGTCCGGTTTGCTCACTAAGACGAATAATCTGATCAGCGATCGCAGTAACTTGGTTTTGGAGGGTTCCGATCCCTTCCATAGTTTGATTTACCGATGCTTTACCAGTTTCCGAAAGGTCTAGAGCTTGACGGGCTCCTTGAGTCGAAACGTCGGCTTGTTGAGCATTTTGTCTAGTGGCAGCTCCCAATTCTTCTACTGTAGTCGTAGTTTCATTAACCGAACTTGCCTGTTCTGAAATGGTTTTTTCTTGATCTCCGACACTGTCTGCAATCTGACTCGAAGATAAGGCAATATTGTCAGTAAATTTACTTAAAGTTAGACCAATTCTTTGAGTAACGATAAAAATTAGCACCACGAGAATTAATTCCAGAGCAAAAACTGTGAATTCTATCATTTCCAATCTATAGAATCTATTTTTAGCCAATTCTTCTGCTGCAAAAACAGCCTCGTTAGCTAGCTCAAAAAATTCTTCACTGTTCTTGAATAAAGCCTTGTCAAAGCTATCATCTTGTCGAGCTTGGTTAATGGTGGTTTCAAGTTTCTTCCAGGAGGTCTGAACTTTCTCTAATTTATTGAGGAATTCTGGGTCAGTTGCTTTCGGCAATCCAAGTTCTGAATCCCCATTAATCAAACCAAGAATAATCTGGTCAATTTTGGCAATTAATTCATCATCGGGTTGATCTAATAGCTCTAGTTTGATAGCTCTTTGAGTTCCACCACGAACAATCGCAGAGTAGTTGACTACTGTGGCATCCTTGTTCGTAGAGTAAAGAGCAGTAGCACCAAAACCACCTAAAGCCAGAATACCAATAGCGATCGCTGCTGCTTGTAATTGAGTTCTAATTTTCATGGATTTTTCCTTGTTAAGTAAGTGTTAAGTGAGATATAAGCTAGATTTTGAATGATTGCTACCCATAACTTACCGTTTGCTCAAATTTCTGTCGCAACGGTATTATTTGACCACTAAACGCTCTTCTGCCAAAATTCTGACTAGATCGATTCTGGTTAACATGGTTTGTTCGTAGGGCATAGTCCCTTTGATATAGTTTTTAAGCTCACCCGCGACTACTGTAGGAGTGGGAGAAATTTTGTTTTGCTCGAAATACAACACATCAAAAATTTCATCAACCACAACTCCCGCTTTGATATCGTCTATTTCAATAACGATGATTTGGGTATTGTCAGTTGGATTTCCTGAATCAACTTGGAGGATCGGACGTAAATCAACTACAGTAAGAATTTGACCTCTAAGGTTGATATTGCCCACAATATAGTTGGGACAGCAAGGAATCGGTGTTATATGGTGAATTTTGATAAATTCCTTCACGAATTCCAAATCAAAAGCCCAATATTCCTCTCCCAAACTAAACACCGCCAGAGGTACTGTTGCATTGATGGATAAGTCTTCTAGGGACTTTCCCAGTTCCTCTGCTCTTTGACGAAAGATATCTCTTTGTTTAATAGTGGCTTGGGGACAATACAAATCATAAAAGTTACTCAGAATTTTATCTGGCTGCAAAGTTTCTGGGACTATTTGTTCCTCTTGATTAGCTTCTGTTTCCCAAACCATCATCGCCACTTCGTTGGGATGACGAATTAAAGCTTCAGAATTGAGCAGAATAATAGTTTTGTCTGCTACTTTGGCGATACCCGAAATAAAAGCAGTATTAATATGGGTTTCTCGACCATAGTTAGGCTCTGTTTCAATGAATGTAGTAGGAATAGTTTGTACATCTAGCACTTCATTGATGACAATTCCCACTTGAATCATTTGCCATTCCAGGACAATGACCCTATCTGTAGGACTACATCCTGAGATAGGTTGTCCCAGTCTGCGTTCTAAGTGCATTATCGGCAGAATTGCACCCCTTAAGTTAAGAATACCGATAATGTCTGGGGGAGCTTCGGGGATAGGAGTGATTTCTGGTAGCTGGAAAATCTCTTTAACTAAAGAGGTTTGAATGCCGTATAACAGGTTGTGTAACCGAAAGATAAGATAAGACTGTTCTTCCATAAATGTTTTAGTTTCTAGCTACTAGTAGTTGTGGGAGAGACAACATATTTCTCAATGGTGGCTAAAAGTTTTTCTTGATCTACTGGTTTGGTGAGATATTCTGTAGAACCAGCAAATTGTCCTTTGAATTTATCGAACATTCCATCTTTTGCCGTGAGCATAATAATCGGTAGGTCGGCAAAATGCTTAATTTTGCGGATGGTCCGACACAGTTCTAGTCCGTCAATCTGAGGCATGGTGACATCTAGTAAAGCTAGTCGGATTTTGTCTTTGTTGGTGTTCAATATTTTTAGTGCTTCTATGCCATTACTGGCTAACAGCAGATTATAGCGATCGCCTATTGCCCGCTTAATCATGGTTTGAACGACAGGACTATCATCAACACTAAGAATAGTTGGGAGTTGGCTACTAGCTGGGGATTCTCCCTTAGAAGATGATAGGGAAGGAGTAGGTTGATTGCTAATAGTAATCCAACCTTGTTTGACCCAAAGGTAGTAATTTTGGGCTAACTTTAGAGGGTCTTGGTTAACCGCTTCGGCAATTTCTGCCAGCGATCGCTTGCCATCAAGCCACTTCTGACAGTGCTGCATTACAGTGATATTGGATATCTTATTCAAGCCATCAGAAGTTAAACGAGGAACATCTCTGACAGAAGTAATAACTGGCAGCAATTTACGCCACTCTAGTTTTCTTGCTGCTAACTTGGGAGATAATTCAGACCAAGGTAGTCCCTCACAGGATAAATCAAATTTGAGTTCGGGACGAGGGCTTACTGAGCCACCATAAGGCAAAATTTGCTCTAAAGTTTGAATAATATCTTGAGCCAAGACCTCTTCAAGCTGATGGGTTTGAAGTAATCTGTATCGTATTAAAAGGCTAAATAATTCCTCAAAAGAGGTTTTATCTTGAATTTTGCTGGTAGAAGCCTTTAATGCAGTATTAATAATACTGATGTCAAGCTTTTGGGCGATTCTCTCCGCAAGAGCTTCTGGTGTGATAAGCTCTGAACCTCCATAAACTATGCGACCCTGTTTGAGAGCGATAATTTGAGAAAAATTGGAATTTCCTGGCTCAGTCGTGACATTAATCTGGAAAACTCCCTCAGAAGCTTTCTGCTCTAACTCAGACAGGACATTGTTTAAATTTCCAACTTGAAAATTAATCATTTTACCTACTTTGTAGTTTTGCCTTATTCCGTTACAGATAGCAAGTTTGGACTTCAAATAAGTTAGAGCATAAAATCAATAGAATGTATACATATAAAGACAATAAACATAGATCAAGTACCCCAAAAAATTATTAAAGTTTTTGTGTACTGATATTAAAGTTTTTGTGTACTGGTACTAATCATTCCCACAACAGCAATCAAAAATCACATAGTTTCCCAAAAAAACTTGAGCAATATTTAACTATTCAAAAGTAATTCGGGTTAAACCAGAATAGACTTACACCCTAAAGGGAAGGACGCGACGTTTGAGGTTTCCTCAAACATTTCAGCCGTCCGTCGGGGCTTGAACCCACAATCACAAGGGTCATTAACTAGTATGTAAGTTGAAGCATCTATAATTTTTGATAAGAAATCTTGAATTAAAGCCCCAATAATTGATAATCTGAAGTTATAGTAACCCTTTAACCGAGGGGATCAAGTATGGCAATCGCAACAGTTAACCCGGCAACAGGTGAAACCTTAGCTACTTTTGTGCCACTAACAGAGGCAGAAATCGAAACTAAGCTAGCTCTGGCAGCATCTGCATTTCAAGAATATAGAAAAACAGATTTTGCAACTCGTAGTAATTGGTTAAATCAGACGGCAGCTATTTTAGAGCGAGATAAGACTAAATTTGCTGAGATTATGACCCTAGAAATGGGCAAACCCCTAAAAAGTGCGATCGCAGAAGTGGAAAAATGCGCTTGGGTATGTCGTTTCTATAGTGAGAAAGCACCTGAATTTCTGGCTGATGTTCCTATTACCAGCGACGCAGGTAGTAGCTATGTTAGCTATCAACCCTTGGGAATTATTCTAGCTGTCATGCCTTGGAATTTTCCCTTTTGGCAGGTGTTTCGCTTCGCAGCACCAGCTTTGATGGCAGGAAATGTAGGTATCCTCAAACACGCTTCTAATGTGCCTCAATGTGCTTTAGCGATCGAAGCTATTATCAGAGAAGCAGGTTTCCCCCAAGGAGTGTTTCAAACCTTACTTATTGGTGCCAATCAAGTTGCAGCTATTGTGGAAGATGAGCGAGTTAAGGCTGCAACCTTAACAGGAAGTGAACCAGCAGGAGCAAGTTTAGCCAGTATTGCTGGAAAAAATCTCAAAAAAACCGTCTTAGAATTGGGTGGTAGCGATCCTTTCATTGTCCTAGAAAGTGCTGATATCGAAGCTGCGGTCAAGACAGGTACTACAGCTAGAATGCTCAATAATGGACAATCTTGTATTGCTGCTAAACGGTTTATTGTCAGTGACAGTATTGGCGATCGCTTTGAACAAGCTTTAGTGGCTCAATTTCAAGCCTTGAAAATAGGCAATCCCATGGAGGAAGATACTAATATTGGACCTTTGGCAACTTCCCCCATTCTCCAAGAACTAGAAAAGCAAGTCCAAACCGCCATCGCTCAAGGTGCCAAAGTTCTCATGGGTGGAGAAGCCATAAGCGATCGCCAGGGCAATTTCTATCCTCCCACTATTCTGACTAATATCGATCCCAATTCCCACATTGCCAAAGAAGAGTTTTTCGGTCCAGTGGCAATGGTATTTCGGGTGAAAAATCTCGATGAAGCGATCGCAGTTGCTAATAATACTCCTTTTGGCTTAGGTGCTAGTGCTTGGACTCAAAACCCTACAGAGCAACAACAGTTAATTAAAGAGATAGAGGCTGGGGCTGTTTTTATTAATGGTTTAGTCAAATCCGATCCCCGTCTTCCTTTTGGTGGAATTAAACGCTCTGGTTATGGTAGAGAGCTAGGTATTCAGGGAATTCAGGAGTTTGTCAACATCAAAACCGTCTGGATTAAATAGGTTAATCTCAGATTAAGACCAACAAGGAAGATTTTTACCCAATATATTACGCAATATATATTGTAGGGTGGGCAATGCTCACCCTACTGTTTGGTTAACAATTATTGTTTGAGAGAGCGATCGCTGGTATTAATACTCAGCAAAAAAAATCTTGATCGCGCAACAAGCAAAAATATATATTGATTTACCTAATACAATCTTACAATTAAGAGTGTAATCATTAGACTCAAGTATGAACAAAACAGTCAATACGATACATAATTACACAGTAATTTTTGAATTAGAACCAGATGGTGGCTATCATGCCTTTTGTCCTACGTTGAAAGGATGTCACAGTCAAGGAGATAACTTTGAAGAAGCATTGGCAAATATTACAGAAGCTATAGAATTATATCTAGAAAGTCTTATAGAAGATGGAGAATCAATACCAGAAGAAAATTTAATTATCAAGCCAGTCCGCATTTCTCTATGAGTAATTTACCAACAGTTAAAGCGAAAGATTTTATCAAGGTAATTACTAAATTAGGCTATCAATATAAAAGACAAAAAGGTAGTCATGCAATCTATAAAAATTTATCAGGGAGAAGAGTTATTGTTCCAATTCATTCAGGAAAAGACTTAAAACCTGGCACTCTCCTGGGAATGATTAAAGATATTGGACTAGAAAAAGAAGAATTTTTTGATTTATTAGAAAGTCTTTAAACTCTTTTTCTCCTTAAAATGGAAAAGACTTTTGCTGATGTTATTTAGTCTTGACTATATATTGGAGAAACAATAAATATTAAGTTAAATGTCTAAAATTACAAAGTATCTAAAATATCTTGTTTAGGATCGAGGATTTAATAAGGTGTCCAACTGAAGGAGCTGTGGAATTACACCGCTAAGCCTTAAAAAACTCAAGTCGAATGAATTATTTAATCCTTGATCCTTAGTGACTTCTTTATGATGGGCGACTGCTCTCAAAATTCCATTAAGCGTTCCCACTCGTAAAGGATTATGATTAGGAATACTAATTCTTTGATGACTTGGCGTTTCAGTTTCCAGAATAATATGGCTTCCTTGCTAATGAACAACATGATAATTCCATGATTTACAGAGAATTGCGACAAGATATGAACCTTTTAAATTTCTAGGAATTTTCATGTAACAATTAACATTTCATCTTTGACAAGGTGTAGCTTAACATCAGGAAAACTAGGTTGCTCAAAATAAAATCCCTTGACAGCTTCGTTTATATTAGCTTTCAAATCTTCCCATGTATCGCCCTGTGTAAAAATATCTTCAGTCAAACACTCAGCGACAAAACCTCCATCTTCTTCTTGGGATACTTCAAATACAATAATATTTTTCATGCTTTGTGGATTTTTAAGTTTTTAGCTACAGTCATCCTCTTATTTTATCTACCTAAATCACAATCTTGGTGAAGGTTAAGCACTGTACAATTGCAGCGAAGCAACAAAAATTATCTCGATATTCTCTTCAAATAAATATAGAAGCGCGATCTATTTTGGATTGGATCTGGGTACTTTAACAATGACGGGGTCAAATCACTGACAAAATCCCCAAAATACTTATGGTCGAATCCTCTAATAACAGATTACAGCGAAGACAAAATACTTAAAAGAGTGTAACTTTAGATAGATAATGAGCCAAGAATTAATTATTGAAGCTGGTCATACAGAGAAGCAATATTGGAAAGATATTTGGCGTTATCGAGAGTTATTTTACTTTCTGGCTTGGCGAGATATTTTAGTACGCTACAAACAAACTATTATTGGTATCGCTTGGGCATTACTTAGACCATTTCTGACTACAGTTGTTTTTACTTTAGTTTTTAGTACGCTAGCAAAATTGCCATCAGAAGGTGCGCCTTATCCTATATTAGTTTTTGGAGGAATGCTTCCCTGGCAATTTTTTGCTAATGCCTTAGCAGAATGTAGCAATAGCTTAATTACTAACGCTAATTTGATTTCTAAAGTTTATTTTCCCCGTTTGATAGTCCCTATCAGTGCGGTAATAGTAAGTTTTGTAGATTTTATGATTTCGGGGATGATTCTACTAGGATTAATGGCTTGGTATGATTTTGTCCCTAGTTGGCGGATTATCATCTTACCACTTTTTATTGCGATCGCATTTGCTGCTTCAATGGGTGTAGGGTTATGGTTGTCTGCTTTAAATGTTCAATATCGGGATTTTCGCTACATCGTACCGTTTATTATTCAATTTGGTTTGTATATTTCTCCTGTAGGCTTTAGCAGTAGTATTGTCCCCGAACAATGGCGTTGGTTATACTCTCTCAATCCAATGGTTGGTGTTATCGATGGTTTTCGTTGGGCAATTATTGGTGGAAATATTAAGATTTACTGGTTAGGATTTAGTATTTCTGTTGGATTAGTAGCTTTGCTCTTTTTTAGTGGTATTTGGTATTTTCGGAAAATGGAAAAAACTTTTGCCGACGTGATTTAGTGAGAACTAAATGTTTCTATAGAGCGACCGAGTTTAAGTTTAATGGTTTTATAATCGAGATAATTATCTAGACAAGCCAATTGGTACAGATGAATTCTCAAACAGTAGCAATTACTGAAGCAGTATTAGCAAAATTGAAAGATTTACCATTAGAACAACAACAGCAAATTTTAGATTTTGTCGAATTTATTGAGAAAAAATATGTTGAAAAGCAATTGAATCAAAGTGAATCTTCTGGAAAACGTATCGCTGGTCTGCAAAAAGGTAAAATTTGGATTAGCGAGGACTTCAACGAACCTCTAGAGTTAAAAAAAATAGAGGAATGAAATTACTCTTAGATACTCATGTGTTGATCTGGTTTGCTCAAGGTTCAGATAAATTATCTCAGACAGCAGAAGAACTTATATATGATCGCCAAAATGAATTATGGTTAAGTATAGCTAGTATCTGGGAAATGCAGATTAAAATTCAACTTGGTAAGTTAAAACTCGATCTAGCACTTCCCGATTTAATCGATAGTCAAAGAAAAGTTAATAATCTCAAAATTCTTTCAATTGAACTTTCTCACATTTGGGCATTAGATGGATTACCAAATCACCACAAAGATCCATTTTGATCGAATTTTAATAGCTCAAGCGATCGCAGAAAAGATACCAATACTTAGTATTGATTCTATCTTTGATAACTATCCTATCCAAAGATTATGGTGAATTGCTTTGAGAAGCTATCTCGGCAAAGCCGAGGCGTGTTGCGGTTGCCTTTTTATAGAACGTCATAATACAAGTAATAGTATTGATAGCTTATATTAATACCTCAACAAAAAAATTTCTGATAATGATCGCTTTTAACTATAAATTGGGCATTCTAGTGATGAAGGTCACGTGACACACTCGTAGGGTAAACGCATACGAGCTTCTTGCTTCAACCCGACTTATCTAGACAAGAACAACAAATGTTGAAAACAAGTCCCCGAAATTGGTCGATCCACAAGCTTTTTGCTAGTTTTGCAACTAGCCCGTTCGGGTCAGCCCGACCCTACGGTGAAACA
>JASJEK010000231.1 GCA_030064915.1 Xenococcaceae cyanobacterium MO_234.B1 | reverse complement strand
ACTGCTCCCAAAAGCGGTAGGTTGGAAAGTAAGCCAATTTGGAAAAGGGAGTCCCGTTCGGAGCGAATGGCTAGGGCATTCCCCATCTGGGAGAGGGTAAGAACGGTAAACACGATTGTTTGCCAACTAGGATGGTGATGAAGCCAATACCAGTAACCTGTTACCAAGGAAACCAGACCCATGAGGATGCCTACCCAGATAATATTCCAGCCCAGTCCGCGACTAAAAATTTTCTCCTTAGGGGAATAGGGAGGACGACCCATGACATGGCGTTCTGCCGGTTCTCCCCCTAGAGCCAGGGCGGGTAAACCGTCTGTTGTTAGGTTGATCCAAAGAATCTGGAGTGGCAGCAACGGTAACGGCATCCCTAAAAAAGGAGCTACTAGCATCACCCAGATTTCACCTGTATTACTACTGAGCATATATTTAATGAATTTGCGGATATTGTCATAAATGATTCGCCCTTGCTTAACAGCAGCGACAATGGTAGCGAAGTTGTCATCGAGAAGAGCCATATCTGCTGCTTCTTTAGCTACATCAGTCCCAGTAACACCCATCGCTACACCGATATCTGCCTGTTTTAAGGCTGGTGCATCGTTCACTCCATCCCCAGTCATGGCTACGATCTGTCCTCGATGCTGCAAAGCGCGAACAATATTCAGTTTATGCTCTGGAGTAACCCGGGCATAAACCGATACCGCTGGGACTTGTTTTTCCAATTCCCTAAGGGATAAATTAGCCAAGTCTTGCCCCGTCAAAATTTTTCCATCCACAGCAATCCCCAACTTGCGGGCGATGTATTGAGCCGTCAGAGGATGATCCCCAGTAATCATGACGGGACGAATCCCAGCATTGATACAAGTTTGAACTGCTTCTTGCACTTCCTGGCGCACTGGGTCGCTCATGCCCACCAGTCCGATAAAAATTAAGTCTCTCTCCCAATTTTTGCCCCCATCAATCTGGTCAGATAAGCTCGGGCGAAAAGCTACTCCCAGGACGCGAGTTCCTTGTTGAGCTAACTCATTGTTAGTCGCCATAATATAGTCGCGCCACACCTCAGTGAGGATTGAGGGGCGATCGTTTACCCAGACTTCAGTACAAATTTCTAGCAAACTAGCAACTGCCCCTTTAGTAAAGCCAACATAAGGCAAATTTCCCATCTGCTGATACCACTGCCAAGGAATTTTGAGGGATAAAGGCAGTTGAGAGGAACTGACAGGAAACTGGTGAATCGTAGTCATGCGTCTGCGTTGGGCATCGAAAGAGACTTCAGCGACTCGGGGGAAAGAAGACTCCAATTGGGCTTTCCACAGTCCCAGATGAGCCGCTGCCATCACTAACGCTCCTTCAGTGGGCTCTCCTACAATCTGAAAACAGTAGGAACGCTCCTGAATCTCTTCTAGTTGGGCATCGTTACATAAGGCACTGCCAGTTAAGAGTAGTGCTAGTTCTGGCTGATCGTTGAGCAGATTCGGTCTTTCTTCCCTGGCATCTAGCCAAGGGGAAGTTTTGGGGAAATAAGAGGTAAGGTCTAAGCGACGACCCACTACATCCAGGACCGAAACTGTCATCCGATTTTCTGTCAAAGTGCCGGTTTTATCAGAGCAGATGGTAGTCACTGAGCCTAGGGTTTCCACCGCTGGTAGCTGACGAATCAACGCTCCCCGTTGCAACATTCGTTGGGAGCCTAGAGCCAGAGCAATAGTAACTACTGCTGGTAATCCTTCCGGTACGGCGGCTACTGCGATACTGACCGCTGTGAGAAACATCAACTTGAGTTCTTCGCCCCGCATCAAGCCCAAGATAAAGATAATTAAGACCAGGACTAAAGCCGCAGTTACTAAGCCTTTTCCCAGTTGTTCTAAGCGTTGCTGAAGCGGTGTTAAGCCAGAAGATACTGCTTGTAGCATGGTGGCAATTTGGCCCAATTCCGTATTCATTCCCGTTGCCGTCACAATTCCCTGACCCCGTCCATAGACCACCATAGTTCCCATGTAAGCCTGATTATAGCGATCGCCAATAGGCAAATTGTTGCCCATGAGGGGAGATGATATTTTGTCCACTGGTTCAGATTCTCCGGTGAGGGACGCTTCCTGAGTTCTGAGGTTAGCCGTCTGGAGCAACCTAATATCTGCTGGTACTAAATTTCCTGCTTCCAGCCCCACAATATCTCCCACTACTAGCTCGGAGGCAGAAAGTTCTTGCCAATGCCCCTCACGACGCACCTTAACTATTGGCACGGCCAAGGCTTTGAGGGCAGCCATCGCTTTTTCAGCCCGATATTCTTGACTAAATCCCAACAGAGTATTGAGTAGGACAATGAGGGAAATAACTATTGCCTCTTTATAGTCCCCCAAGCCGGCTGAAACTACAGCAGCAATGATCAGAATAACTACTAAAGGCGCAATTAACTGCTCCTCTAGGATTAACCAGGGATTTTTGCTGCCCCGCTCCTGTAACTCGTTAGGACCCTGCTCTGCTAGACGACGGGCTGCTTCGATGCTGCTCAAACCAAAGGAAGCATTACTGCCTAGTTGTTGCAAGACCTCGGCGGACTTCATCTGATACCAATTACTCATTGTGTTGCCAGCCAATTATGCCCCACTAGAGCCAAAGTACCATGAGGGGATACAATTACTTTAGTTTTAACCCTATCTTAATCAAAAACTTACCAGGATTTAACTTCTGCCACTGCTTGCTTCCCGTAGGATCTTAGTAAGTCCATTTGAATAATGGTAATTAAGTGCAGAGGGAGCAGGAGAGTAGGGGAAGCAGGGGAAGCAGGGGGAGAAAACAACAAGAATATATATCTCTTAGGTTTATTTAGAAGCAATTAAGCGGACTTCATATTAGATTTAATTTACGTTTTCTCACCGTTAAAGCCGAAGGCTTAACAGGAGTCCCAGAGCGTTTAATTTGTGATGGTTTTTGTACCAGAGGAACTCCCAAGCGACAAGAACGGCAAGGCTTGTTCTGATACATATTCATAATCTCTTGCTCCGTCAGTTCCAGAGTAAGTAATTGTGGTTGGGAAATCGCACCACCCTTAATAAGCCTCATTAGCAGACATATTAATTTAATTAAAATCGTAAAATTAACTGGGCTAAATAGAAGTAAATGAGAACGCCGAAAACATCAGCAATGGTCGTCATTACAGGAGCAGACATTAAAGCTGGATCTAAACCTAACCAAGAGAATAAAAAAGGTAATGCTGCACCGATCGCGCTGGCTAAGATGGAGATTAGTAGGAGGCTAATTCCTACTACTACTGCAACTAGTAAATTTCCTTGAAGCAGATAAGCCCAAGCCACGGCACCTAACCCTAAAATTAAGCCGAGCAAAGCTCCTGCCATTGCCTCCCGCTTAACAATCCCTAAAACTCCATATTGGCGAAGACTTTGAGTGTTTAAACCCCGAATTACTACCGTAGAAGACTGACACCCCACATCCCCACCAGTATCGATCAACAGAGGCATAAAGGCTACTAAGACAATCATTTGTCTTAGTAGCTGCTCTTGAGCTTTAATGATCAAGCTCGCCAACGTCGTGATTAAAAACACAGTAATCAGCCAGAAAGCGCGTCTGCGAACTATGCTCAGGATAGTGCTTTGAAAGTAATGACTATCTCCTACTTGAACCCCACCAAGAGTATGAATATCTTTGGTAGTTTCTGCTTCAAGAATGTCAATCACATCATCAACAGTGATAATGCCAACCAGCCGATTTTCTGCATCCACTACTGGTAAGGCTAAGAAGTCGTAACGCTGAAGTAGGCGAGCTACTTCTTCTTGAGAAGTATCTGTGTGGACGGAAACTACATGAGGCTCTGCAATTTCACCAATGATTTGCTCTGGTTGAGCAATTACCAAATCTCTTAGGGAGAGAAAGCCAGTTAAACAATGCTGATTATCAGTTACATACAAGGAATAAATAGTTTCTTTGGTTAGTGCTAAACGACGTATCTTTTGAAAGGTTTGAGCTACAGTCCATCTCTCTTTGAGAGAGAGATACTCTGGAGTCATAATGCGTCCAGCAGTCTCAGGTTGATAACCTAATAGTAAAGCTGTTGCTTCTCTTTCTGAAGCACTGAGTTGAGCCAGTAGTTTGCGGACAACTTTGGCAGGTAACTCTTCAAACAGCTTGACTCGCTCATCCGGAGACATCTGATCGATAATAGTGCGGACATCCTCACGGCTGAAGTCTTGGAGTAAAACTTGCTGTACATTCGGATCTAATTCTTCATAGACAGCGATCGCTTCATCTTTGGCAAGTAGGCGAAAGGCGAGTGCTTGCATTGCTTCAGGCAACCCTTCGATCGCTTCAGCAATATCGGCTGGCTGCACTGGCAGCAAAATTACTTTTGCCCCTGACCAGTTTTCCTGTTCCAGCAAAATTTTTAGCTCCGAGCAAACTAACTGTCGTAGCTCCTGACGTGGGTTGAGATTGGATGTGGAAGGAGGGCGAGCTTGGGTCAACTTAGGAGATTTAAGGGTTAGATATTTATTCTTAATTCAGAAGTTCTTTTTTCGAGTGCTTCAACTGTTTCCAGAGACTTTTGATTTGATTATAGGCATCTTCGGGACTGATTTTGCCATTATTTTCTAAACTGCATAAATAAGAGATTCGTTGAGCAAACTCTTGCAGATTAGCATCGAATACTAAGTTCTCAAGGCTAAACTCCCCATAATACTTACTTCTAGGATATAAAAATTCTTCTTTTTTTTGGGAATGATCGTCCATTTTTATTTCTTATTGACAATTAGGGTTGACAATTAGGGTTGACAATTAGGGTTTTGCTAATTCAGATAAGGAGCTTCCGCTTCCCGCTGACTAAGCTAAATTTATAGCCGTTTTCAAGTAGGTGAGATACAAAATTTCCCCAACGCGAAGTGGGATACCGCAGGTCATTTCATTTATCTTTAAATAATTGAATACTATAAAAATGTTATAAAAATGTCCGATCCAGAAATACTAAGAATTGCAAAGCACAAACAAGTATTTTACCTACTTATCTCAACTATCAAATTAATGATTGCATAACTACTTAAAAGCATAATTAAGCAATCCCTAAAATAACCTGAAGATTTCCCACTATAATAAGAGATCAAACTAGAATCCCATAAGCAATAGAATAATAATAGATCAAGCCTTTGCCAGCAACATACGACCTTGCAGTCACAAGTTACGATAACTCAAGGAAGAACATCGAGGTGATTCTCCCTACTGCAACTATCTCTGTTACTAAACAGTTCAACATTCTGGTGAGGCGATTTTTCGTTTTTGAGTCAATTAGGAGAATCCATGACAGCAACTATCACTAGAGAGGCGGAAGCTAATCAACAACAGCATCCCCCGAACACTATTGGTATTCCCAAGGAAATATACGAGAATGAAGCCCGTGTGGCAGCTACCCCAGATACAGTTAAAAAGCTGCAAAAATTAGGATTTGAGATCCTAGTTCAGTCTGGTGCTGGAGAAGCAGCTAATTTCTCTGACGCAGCTTATCAAGAAGCAGGATGCAAAATTATTTCCGATGCTCAAAGTCTTTGGGAACAGGCTAATATTATTCTGAAAGTACGTGCGCCTCAAGGGGAAGAAGTAGAGAGATTACCCGAGGGTAAAACTATTATTAGTTTTATTTGGCCAGCACAAAACGAAGAGTTATTAAATAAATTAGCTTCCCGTAACGCTACAGTTTTAGCAATGGATGCGATCCCTCGCATTAGTCGCGCCCAAAAAATGGATGCACTATCATCTATGGCAAATATTGCAGGATATCGGGCTGTAATTGAAGCTGCTAATAACTTTGGACGCTTTTTTACTGGGCAAATTACCGCAGCAGGTAAAGTTCCCCCTGCAAAAGTGATGGTAATTGGTGCTGGTGTAGCAGGATTAGCTGCAATTGGTGCAGCCAGAAGCTTAGGTGCAGTAGTGCGGGCTTTTGATACTCGCCCTGTGGTAAAAGAACAAGTAGAAAGCCTCGGTGCAGAATTCCTCGAATTAGAATTTGAAGAAGATGGTACTGGTGCTGGTGGTTATGCCAAGGTAATGAGTAAAGAATTTATCGAAGCGGAAATGGCTTTGTTTAGGGAACAAGCCAAAGAAATTGATATTATTATCACCACTGCTTTGATCCCAGGAAGACCAGCACCTAAACTAATATTGACTGATATGGTGGAATCCATGAAAGAGGGTTCTGTCATTGTCGATTTAGCAGCCGAACAAGGTGGTAACTGTGAAGTTACTAAACCCAATGAGGTTTATAAGTACAAAGGCGTAACCATTATTGGTTTAACCGATTTACCTTCCCGTATGGCTGCTCAATCTAGTCAACTCTATGGTACAAATCTCTGGCACTTACTCAAAGATATGGGGGGTGCAGAAGATTATAAAATTGACTACGAAGATGAAGTAGTGCGTGGGGCATTAGTTTTACATGAAGGTAAAATAACTTGGCCTCCCCCCAAAATCAACAATCCTTCTCCTACTCCTGTAAAAAGTGCAACTAAAGTAAATAATACCCTTGCTCAGAAAAAAGAAAAAAAATCTAGCGGTTTACTCTGGATTGCTTTAGCTATTTTAGCCTTAGTAGGAATTGGTGTAGGTGCTCCCGAGTCTTTCCTTTCTCACTTCACAGTGTTTGTACTCGCTTGTTTCGTCGGTTGGCAAGTAATCTGGAATGTAACTCCCGCCTTACATACACCCCTAATGAGTGTCACCAACGCCATTAGCGGAATCATTATCTTGGGTGGAATGTTGCAGATTTCAGGGGAGATTACATCACCTACTGTTATTTTAGGTGCGATCGCGATTCTGGTGGGAACTATTAACATTTCTGGTGGTTTCCTGGTAACTCAAAGAATGCTCAAAATGTTCCAAAAATAGGGATTGGGGATTGGTGACTGGTGATTATGGATTGAATATTGTCAATTATTAGCGGTTAGTTGTTAATTGCTAATAGCTAATTATTCACCATAATTAATTACCTATTACCTATTACCTATTACCTATTACCTATTACCTATTACTTAAATATGTCCAACAATCTCTTAACCGTTGCCTACATTGCAGCTAGTGCCTTATTCATCCTCAGCCTGGGGGGTTTATCCAACCAGGAAACAGCCCGTCGGGGTAATTTATTAGGTATCGCGGGAATGGCAATCGCTTTCATCGCTACAGCCCTAAGTACCCAAGTTACAGGCTACACTACTTTAGCAGGTGCGATCGTTCCTGGGGCAATTATTGGCTCAATTTTAGCTGCCAGAGTCGCTATGACTTCCATGCCCGAATTAGTGGCAATGCTTCACAGTTTTGTGGGTTTAGCTGCAGTTTTAGTGGGTTTTGCCAACTATTTACAACCAGAATCAAGTTTAGTCGGCGCAGAAGCAACTATTCATGAATTAGAAATCTTTATCGGGATTTTTATTGGTGCTATTACCTTTACAGGTTCAATTATTGCTTTTGGTAAGTTAAAGGCAATCATTGGTAGCAAACCACTAATATTACCAGCCCGTCATCTACTTAATATTGCCATGTTAGGTGGTTGTATTTTCCTGGGTTGGCAATTTATGACGGCGGGGGATGCTCCTGGTCAAGGAGCATATCCAACCAACCTGTTGACATTAGAAAATGGTTTACAGCCCCTCCTTATCATGACAGGGATTGCTTGTGTCTTAGGAGTGCATTTAGTAATGGCGATCGGTGGTGCAGATATGCCTGTGGTAATATCTATGCTGAACAGCTATTCTGGTTGGGCTGCTGCTGCTGCTGGTTTTATGCTTTCTAATGATCTACTAATTATTACTGGTGCGTTAGTAGGTAGTAGTGGGGCAATCCTCAGCTATATTATGTGTGCTGCCATGAATCGCTCTTTCATCAGTGTGATTTTAGGTGGTTTCGGTGAAGGGAGCGGAAAAGCTAGTAGTGGTGAGAAAAAATCCTATGGAGAGGCTACTAGAACTACTATCGAAGATACTGTAGAACTGCTCAATGATGCTAAGTCTATAGTGATTGTACCTGGTTACGGTATGGCAGTAGCTCAAGCACAACATACTATTTCTGATGTTACTAAAATTCTTCGCAAGCGCGGTAAAGAGGTGCGTTTTGGTATCCATCCTGTAGCGGGAAGAATGCCTGGACACATGAATGTATTACTTGCAGAGGCGAATCTACCCTACGACATCGTATTAGAAATGGATGAGATTAATGATGATTTCCCTGATACAGATGTGGTGTTAGTAGTGGGTGCTAATGATACTGTTAATCCTAGCGCATTAGATGACCCTGATAGCCCCATTGCAGGTATGCCCGTAATGGAAGTCTGGAAAGCTCACAACGTAGTGGTAATGAAGCGCAGTCTCGGTATTGGTTATGCAGGGGTAGATAATCCTCTGTTTTATAACGATAATACCCTTATGTTATTGGGTGATGCCAAGCAAAATGTTAGCGCGATTTTGAATGAGTTATCAGCTAGGGAGAGTCAGAAAGAGTTAGTCGCTGCTTAGTGTTTTTTATCCCTCTTGTTTAAGGGGGATTTTTTTTGTAAAATCTCGCGCAGAGACGCAGAGGCACAGAGGAGGAAAAAAGATGAGGGTTTTCGGTCGGATTTTATTGTGGAGGATTTTCAATACTGACTTAATCAAGAACAGTATCACTCCTATTGTTAACAATCTCTAAATTCTCTCTGCGTCTCTGCGCCTCTGCGTGAGCATCTTTGTAAGTTGTCGGTTCTAGACTCTCTGATGAAGAATGCCGATCTTGTTCGCTGGGAGTCCTAACCAATAATACCGAGCAAGGAGCGTGATGAACTACGTAGTTGCTGACACTACCCAAAAACATTTCTTTCACCCCCGAAAGTCCTCTTCTCCCAATGATGATCCCATCCGCGTGGCACGATTGAGCAAACTCGCAGATAGTCGAACTAGGATGACCAGCGATTTGGCTAAATTCAGTTGGTACTCCCGCCGCGATCGCCTCCTTAGCAAAAGAACGTAGTATATTTAGTCCTTCTTCCTCAAAAGCCTTCCATTGCCTGCGATATGTTTCGGTAGCTAAATGACCGATTGTGGGATCGAGGTGTAGGTAATGGTCGCCTAATGTAGGATAAAGAGACATGATGGGGCTATCTGCTTCTTCCCCAGACAAAACGTGCAGTAATATTAAGTGGGCTTTGGTAGCTTTGGCTAAGGATAAAGCTTCGTGGAATACATCTTTATTAGCTGTCGAGCGATCAATTGCCACTAGGATTTTGCTAAACATTTTACTTACCTTTGTTAGTGGTTAGTGGTTGTAGGGGCGATTCGCGAAGCGGAGGGGCTGTCACCTGGGGTTTCCCCTGGTGCTTGTAAGCCCCGTCCCGTAGGGTTTTTATTTACTGGTTTCTCTTCAGAGGCAATAGAATCCGAATTTGATTCATCATCGATCGCAGTACGCACGATAAAAACCGAACAAGGTGCATGGTGAGTCACATAGTTACTGACACTTCCGAGAAACATCTCTTTAAGACCTTTGAGTCCGCGACTGCCTACTATAATTAAATCCGCTTCCCAATTACTTGCTAGTTCACAAATCATCCGCCCTGGATTTCCAGTTAATTGAGTATATTCGGTGTCTATTCCTGTTTCTGTGGCTTTTGCAGTTAGATTTTCTAAGAAATCAATTCCCCATTGTTTATACTCTGTTAATTTTTCCTGATATAGGTCATAGTCGCGATCATCTAAGATCGGATAGGGATAGTAGGCATAGTTAGGCAACGTAGGATAACCTGCTTCTTCTTCGGATAAAGCGTGCAGCAGCATTAAACTTGCACCTGTGGCTTTGGCTAAAGATACTGCTGAATAAAACACGGATTTATTGTTGTCTGAACGATCTACTGCTACTAGGATTTTACTGATCATAATAAATACCTCTTTTTTGGGGATTGGGGATTGTTAATTGTTCATTTAGGGCTTTGAGGCTGATAATTCTGTTGTAAACAACTAACTTGAGGAACTTGTGAGGATCTTGAATACAAAGATAAAGGTTTGTATAGATTAAAAAGTGCGATCGCATTGAAATTTCATGATATACCTAGTAAAAGTATCAGAGAGATTCTACCTATCCCTGAGAGAGCATATCTTGTAGCTTTTTGTTAAGGGGGAAGTTCCGTTAGAATAATCATCAAAGGCAATTGCTATCTAAATTAGGTTGAGATGCATGATAAGCCAAGGGACAACACAAAAAGTACGTTGGACAACCTCAGATATAGAATTACTCTCCCAAGATGAAGGAAAGCGTTACGAAATTATTGACGGAGAATTATTTGTGACCCGATCCCCCCATATTAATCATCAAGATACTAGTGGGAATATCTATTTTGAATTACAAACTTGGTCAAGAAAGATAGGTAAGGGAAAAGCTTTATTTACGCCAGGAATTATTTTCTCCGATGCCGATAATGTTGAACCTGATGTAGTCTGGATTAGTAAGGAAAAATTAGCAGCACTTTTAGATGATTCGGGACATTTAACAGGTGCGCCAGAGTTAGTAATCGAAGTTTTATCTCCTGGTAAACTGAATGAAAGAAGAGATAAAGAAGCGAAGCTAAAATTATATTCTTCTCAAGGGGTTCAAGAATATTGGATTGTGAGTTGGCAATTAAAAACTGTAGAAGTTTACCGAAGAGAAAATTTACAGTTAAAGTTAATTGCTACTTTACTTAATAACGATGTATTAACATCTCCTTTATTACTTGATTTTAGTTGCGATATCAGTAGATTTTTTATGGGGATGTGAGATATTAATACAATAAAAATTACTTTCCTAAAGCATCTCGATAAGCAATTACTGCTTCTGTTTGATTATCGTAATTAACAAACTGACTTAACAAAGTAAAATCTAGATCGGGTAAAAACTCACTGTGATTAATTTGCTGATACTCTCCCTGTTTTAAACGATATAAAATAAATTGATTATTTTGCACGGACATATCAGGGTCGTAAGGCTTCCTCGTGCCACTTGTCCTCCAAAACCAAACTTCTGCTACACCTAATCCCTGATAAACAGATAACTTATCTATACCACCACTAGTTATGGCAATTTCAATCGCAATATCTGGTACTTCTTTTAACTCTCCTAAACAGTAGCATTCATCTGGTTCTAATCCTCTTTGGGCTGCTTCTTTGCGAAAAGTTGTGTTACCGTAACCATTGAGAGTAATTCTTTTTTCTACAGCATACATCTCCAGTAATCTAGCAATAATGGTTTTGAGTCTTTCATGTTCGGAAGATGTACCCATAATTTCTAATGTTCCCTCTAAAAAAGTCATGCGTAACCCTGGAAATTGATCCATAAACATTGAAACTAAAGTGTCATATTGTTTCCATGTGACACCATAAAGAGTTATCTTTTCTTCGGCTTTGGGTAATTCTGCTTGCTTTAAAATTTGCATAACTATAATGTTTTTTTGAATACTTCTTTTTTACATTGTACTTTTCAAAATAAAAACATAGAATAAGTAATCATAATATATGAGAGATTTACAGCGAGTTAAAAATCGATTCTAAATTCTAAACCATATTCTTGAAAACCTAGTTTTTTATACAATTGATGGACGCTAGAGCGAGATTTTCTGCTAGTAGCAATGAGTTTATAGCAACCTTGTTCTTTAGCTATTTTTATAACTTCTCTTATTAATTGCGTTCCTAAACCTCTACCACGGTTATCTTCAGCTACATAAACATCTTCTAGTAAACCAAAAGGCTCTTGATGCAGATCATTGTGTATTAAATAAAGATAAGCTCTGGCAATCTCGCTCTCACTTTCAATAATAGAAAATTTAATTCCTTTAGCTTCAACGGTAGTAGTTTTAATTTCCATCACTAAATATTCTCAAAAATTAAATCTTGGTTGTAAGCAATACGCATTTTTTCTAATTCTTCAATGCGTTTTTTCGTAGTTTGTATTTCTTGATAAAGCTGTGACATTTTTTCCCCATCGGTTATAGGGTTGAGTTTTTTCCATTCTTCCCCACAGTAGATTTTATATTTGATACAAGCTACTAGCTCTAGAGACGCGATCGCATTGTCAATTCTCGCAGCAGCACGAAATATGTCTTCTTCGGTTTTTTCTTCAAGATGTAAAATCGGAGTAATTTGGGAAATATATTCAGGAAAATTAACAATTTGGTTATGTAATGTTATCAGTAAAAAATCTGGTTCTAATTTAACCCTTTCAGGATTTGTCCTTTCTATCTCTAGAATTTGTTGCCATAAAAAACGATGATGGGGCAAACTAAAACATAAATCTTTAGCTTCTAGTTTGTCGATAATAGTTTCTCGATATCTGGGACAATGAATATAAATTAATAACAGTAATGATTCTGCTTCTGTTAAAAGTTGTTCTTCTGGATTAGTTACAACTTTTAAGAAAGTTGAGGACACGTCGTCTGGGGAAACCCCAGACGCTCGTGCTGTCCGTTGCAATTTAGTATTTTTAACTTGTTTATAAGCAGTTTTGGGTTTAAAATTTTTTCTGTAAGCTGGATATAGCTGTGACTGAAGAATAGCTAAGTTCTGAGATACTAATCGGGCATCCCCTTGGGAAAGGATTTCTGCACAGTGATTCAGATAGTAGTTGCGCTGATTAACCTCTTGCAGACGGTTAAGTAGCTTAACCATTCCTGTTGCAACTTGCTGCATTTGGTCCGCAGCTTTGAGATTTTTCCCTGATATAAGATTATTTATTTGCCAATTAAACCATAAAGGAGCATTATCTAAAGAATTGCGATATATATCAGCAGCATCTTCCCGAGAGAGTAAAAATTCATCAGCATCTTTTCCTGATTCGAGATTTAAAACTCGTAACTGTACTTGTCCCGAATAGACTAAATCCTGCACTTCTGCGATCGCCCTCTCCGTAGCTTTGATCCCTGCATTATCCCCATCAAAATTGAGGATAATTTGTTTAGAAGGAGTATAACGGAGTAATTGCTTAATTTGATAGGAAGTTAAAGCTGTACCCAAAGCAGCAACCACATTTGTAATACCTGCGGTGGAGAGTGCGATCGCATCAAAATAACCTTCTACTACAATAGCGCGGTCTTCTGTAGTAATACTTTTATAAGCTTGATCCAGATTAAATAGAGTCTTACTCTTATCAAATAGGGGAGTTTCAGGGGAATTAAGATATTTTGGTTTATCCTCTCCTAAGGCGCGACTACCAAACCCAATAACCCTACCTCGAATATCTCGAATCGGAATTATAACGCGATCGCGAAATACGTCATAATAACCATTACCAGTACTGCGCTGCTTAATTAATCCTGCTGATTCAAGTAAGCTTACAGGATAACGTTTCTGTTCTACCAAATAACGATACAGGGTTTCCCATCCCCCAGGAGCATAACCCAATTGAAACTGGTCAATAGTGCTATCTTGTAACTTTCTTTCATTCTGGAGATACTCTAGAGCAGTTTTTCCCTGAGTTTGTTGTAAGGCGTGTTGGTAAAAATTAGCCGTTACCGCTAAAACTTCGTAAAGCTGCTCTCTAAGAGTTAATTGACGCTGTATTTCTTGTCTTTTCTCAGGCTCTAAAGTTTTTACTGGGATTTGATACTTACGAGCTAAATCTAGCACCACCTCGGCAAAAGATTGTTTTCCGATCTCCATCAGAAATGTAAAAGTATTTCCCCCCATACCGCAACCAAAGCAGTGATAGACTTGTTTTTCTTGGGAAACACTAAAACTTGGAGTTTTCTCATTGTGAAAAGGACATAAACCAAAATAGTCTTTACCACCCTTGCGTAACACAACATATTCGGAAATGATATCTACAATATCAACTTCCTGTTGTACTGCAGCAATAAATTCTGAAGATAGAGAAATCTTTGTTATATCAATGTTATAATCTTTTACCATTCCCATATACCCTGTATTCCTTACTCATTCCTTATTTTGCTCTCCTTAATTTGACGTTTTACTAATAGTTCTATATAATATACACCCCTTACTTATGCCTTACTTTACTGCTTTATTTAAGCTGTAAAGTAAGAAAAGACGGTAGTCCTGTAGAAGTAATGATATAAAATAATCGTCGAGATTAAGAAACTGCTGTTAATGCCAACTTGTCCCAATTGTTCTTCTGAGAAAACTGTCAAAAATGGTCATATTCATCACGGAAAACAAAGGTTTAAATGTCATGAGTGTGGTCGTCAGTTCGTGGAAAATCCACAGAAGATAGTGATTGACCAAGATAAACGAGAATTAATTGACAGATTACTTTTGGAGAAGATCTCGCTTGCAGGCATTGCTCGTGCAGCTCAGGTTTCCGAAAGATGGTTACAAACTGGAAGTTAACGGAAAATATGCTCTTGTGCCTAGAGAAATTGCAATCACGTCAAAAAAAAAAGGGAAGTTAACAATTCAGTGTGATGAATTATGGTCATTTGTGGATCATAAGGGTAATAAACAATGGGTCTGGCTAGCCTTAGATGCGGACACGAGAGAAATTGTCGGTGTTCATCTTGGCGATCGCGATGAACTAGCAGCGAGAAAATTATGGGATTGTTTACCTCCCATCTATCGTCAATGTGCTGTTGCCTACACTGACTTTTGGGCAGCTTATGGGGCAGTATTTCCGAGCCAACGACATCGCCCAGTCGGGAAAGAAACAGGCAAGACCAGCTATATTGAGAGATTCAACAACACTCTTCGACAAAGAGTCTCCCGTTTAGTGAGGAAAACTTTGTCTTTCTCTAAATCCTTGGAAAACCACATAGGTGCCATTTGGTATTTCATCCATCATTACAATGAATCATTACTTGTTTAGCACTACCAGAAAATGAACACTAGAATAAAACAGTTCGATAAACCTCAACACAGGAGTGGAATAAGCCGAGGAAACCGAACCATTTCCTCCCGTCAAAATTCAGAAATTAATTAAACAGTAACCCCTTCTAATTCATCCTCTGCGGATTGATATAGTTCCCTTAATTTCTCTAACTTCTCCTCATCAGTATCCCAAAAACCTCGTCCATTTGCTTCCAACATTCTCCCCACAGTATTGCGGAACGCTTCGGGATT
>JASJEK010000230.1 GCA_030064915.1 Xenococcaceae cyanobacterium MO_234.B1 | reverse complement strand
ACGGCAGAAGATACAAGAATTTTTGGAACTAGGGACTCAGGTTGGGGTGTTAGTCGATCCGAGAACTCGCACCATGGAAGTTTATCGTCTCAATGAGGAAAGTATCGTACTGAAGGATGGGGACGTGCTTCAAGTACCTGAAATACTTCCTGGATGGCAACTACCTGTTGCTGAGGTGTGGGCACCAGAGTTTGACTGAGTTGTAAGCTGGTCGTCATTAACATTGCATAGTGATTAGGTAGGGCAGAGGAGCAGGGGCGCTTCAAGAGCAGGGGAGAGGGTTTTACGCTTTGTTTTCTAATTAGTAAAGATGCAAGTTATAGTTATTTCAATTAAGGCTGAAACACCTGTTTGATGTTAAATGCTTGAAAGACAAGGCTTACAGGAATTTACTTTGTCTCATTCTTATTTGAAATGACTATAAATGCTGTCCGCAGTACTAGGGAAGCGATCGAGCACAATAAACTGCTTGACCCCCAACGAATCGAACATTCAGTGGAAATTATTCAAAAAGAGGCGCAAGAAAATTGGCAAAAAATTGCTGATGAAATTGCTGACTTAGGGAATAGACTTCAAGAAGCTGCCCAAGTTGCCTGGGATATCTTAATGGGTAAAGATTATTCTGGCTCAAAATAATTGCCAACCTTAGAAACTCCAACTATATATGAGTTGGATAGAGGCTTACGTGCCTCAGATGGTATGAGCATCAAAAAAAAGTAGAGAAACTAATTTCTCTACTCTGATTAAAATTACCTTTCTCTAATTTTTTAAGAAGAAGGTAATAATTCTTGTTGTTTCTGTTGAGGTAAGATGATAACTTTTCCTTCCTCATTGACATCTACCGTTGCGACATCTCCTTCTCCTAAACGACCAGAGAGGATTTCTTCGGCTAAGATATCTTCCAACAGACGCATAATAGCTCTACGTAGAGGACGCGCACCGTAAGCAGGATTATATCCTTCTTCAATCAAGCGTTCTTTAAATTTATCGCTGACTTCCAAAGAAATTTCTTTTTCAGTAAGACGAGTAAAGACCTCTTTGAGCAGGATTTCGGAGATTTGTTTGACTTCTTCTTTGCTTAACTGACGGAAGACAATAATCTCATCTAAACGATTGAGAAATTCAGGGCGGAAGTAGTTTTTCAGTTCTTCATTTACTAGGGATTTAATACGATTGTACTGAGCTTCTCCAGCATTTTCCTCAAACTCAAAACCGAGTCCGCCACCACCTTTCTCAATAACTTTAGAACCAATATTAGAAGTGAGAATTAGTAGAGTATTTTTGAAATCTACAGTTCTTCCTTTAGCATCGGTTAAACGACCATCTTCTAAGATTTGTAAGAGCATATTGAAGATGTCAGGGTGTGCTTTTTCGATTTCGTCGAATAGCACTACTGTGTAAGGACGACGGCGCACTGCTTCAGTTAGCTGACCACCTTCGTTATATCCCACATATCCAGGAGGAGAACCAATCAGTTTAGAAACTGTATGGCGTTCCATGTATTCAGACATATCAAGGCGAATCATGGCTTCTTCTGAACCAAAGAAGTAAGTAGCCAAAGCTTTAGTTAACTCGGTTTTACCCACCCCTGTAGGACCAGAGAAGACAAAGCTAGCAATGGGACGATTGGGGTTTTTCAGACCGACTCTGGCACGACGAATCGCACGGGAAACAGCTTTAACTGCGTCTTCTTGACCGATAATGCGCTGGTGGAGAGTATCCTCCATGTGCAGCAGTTTTTCCGATTCAGTTTCAGTAATCTTATTAACTGGTACACCAGTCCAAGAAGCCACAATGTGAGCGATTTCTTCCGAATCTACTACCCCAGAACCATCGCTTTGTCCTTCAGATTTTTTCGCAGCAGCAATAGAGCGAATTTGCTCTTTGATTTCCATTTCGCGATCGCGTAGTTTTCCAGCCCGATCAAAGTCTTGGGAACGCACTGCATCATCTTTCTGCTTCAGGATATCCCGTAGTTCTTTATCTAACTCTTTAGCTTCTGGGGGAAGTTGAGAATTAATTAAACGAACCCGAGAACCAGCTTCATCAACTAAATCGATAGCTTTATCGGGAAGATAGCGATCGCTGATATAGCGGTCGGATAATTTAGCTGCTGCTTCTAAAGCTTCATCCAATATCTTGAGCTTGTGATGTTGTTCATAACGTTCTCGCAAACCGTAGAGAATTTCGATAGTTTCTTCTACAGTAGGCTCACCTACCATTACTGGTTGAAAACGTCTTTCCAAAGCTGCATCTCGTTCGATGTGCTTACGATATTCATCAAGGGTAGTTGCACCAATACATTGCAGTTCCCCTCTCGCTAAAGCTGGTTTGAGGATATTGGCAGCATCAATTGCTCCTTCAGCAGCACCCGCACCAATAAGAGTATGAACTTCGTCAATGACCAGAATTACATTTCCTGCTTGACGGATTTCGTCCATAATTTTTTTGAGTCGTTCTTCAAACTCACCTCGATATTTGGTCCCTGCAACCAGTAACCCAATATCGAGAGTAACAACTCGTTTTTCTTCAAGGATATCGGGGATATCTTTGTTAGCAATTCGCTGAGCCAAACCTTCAGCGATCGCAGTTTTCCCTACTCCTGGTTCACCGATGAGAACGGGATTATTTTTAGTTCTACGACCCAAAATTTGGATAACTCGCTCAATCTCTTTTTGTCTGCCGACAACAGGATCGAGTTTGCCTTCTACTGCTAGTTGAGTCAGATTAGAACCAAATTCATCTAGGGTAGGAGTTTTATTCCTGCCAGGAGAGCTTGAACCTGCTGTAACTTCAGCAGTTTCTCCCAGCATTCTAATAACCTGAGTCCGAACTTTAGATAAATCTACTCCGAGATTTTCTAGGACTCTAGCAGCTACTCCTTCTCCTTCTCTGATTAAACCTAGAAGTAAGTGTTCTGTTCCTATATAATTGTGTCCTAATTGGCGAGCTTCTTCTAAAGATAGTTCGAGGACTCGCTTGGCTCTGGGCGTGAAAGGAATTTCCACTGCCACAAAACCAGAACCGCGACCAATAATTTTTTCAACTTCAATACGAGCATCTTTCAGATTAACTCCCATTGATTTGAGTACTTTGGCTGCGACTCCGGTTCCTTCGCCAATCAAGCCCAGAAGAATTTGCTCTGTGCCAACGAAGTTGTGTCCCAGGCGGCGTGCTTCCTCCTGGGCCAGCATAATCACCTTAATGGCTTTTTCTGTGAAGCGTTCAAACATGACCTTTTATCTATCACCTGCTGCTTGCCCGTGTAATGCTGATTCTAGCACAGCGAAAAGGTTGGACTGTTTCCAATCAGACAGGATCAAACTAAATTTAGGTTTCTAGGATTAGGTTTAAAGCTTCAGAAATGAATTTTTTATAGCTCTTAAATAAGCTTAAAAAAACCTAATAAAGAATCATAAATCATAACTTTCCTGGTAAGTCTAGGCTATCTAGCAGAATTATTATCTTCCTTTAAGTTATGACTGATCGCCCTCAATATGTTTTGGCTCTCGACTTGGGTACAACGGGAAATCGTGGTATTTTATTCAATCGACAAGGGGATATTGTTGCTCAAGCCTATCAAGAACTAACTCAATACTATCCGCAGCCGGGATGGTTAGAACATCATGCACAAGAAATTTGGCAAGACACCCGTAGTTGTATTAAACAAGTTATTGCCAAAATTAATATTGAACCCAGTAAGATAGCAGCCATCGGCTTAACAGTACAAAGGGAAACTTGCCTACTATGGGATAAAACTACAGGAGAACCTTTACATAGGGCTATTGTCTGGCAAGATCGACGCACTGCCAGTATTTGTAATGATTTACGTCAGCAAGGAAAAGCTGAGATGATTCAGCAAAAAACAGGCTTAGTTTTAGATGCCTACTTTTCTGCTACTAAATTACAGTGGCTCATTAACTGGGTTAAACAGAATAAGCCTGATATCAATTGGGACAATGTTATTGCTGGGACTATAGATACTTGGGCATTGTGGAACTTAACGGGGAGAAAAGTCCACGCTACGGATATCAGTAATGCGAGTCGGACTATGCTGATGAATTTGGATACAGGAGATTGGGATCAGTCCTTATTAGACTTATTTGGCATTCCTGCCCATATTATGCCCAAAATTCAGCCTAGTATGAGTTTATTCGGTACAACCGCTCCTGAAGTAATGGGAGCAGAAATTCCTATTTCCGCTTTATTTGGCGATCAACAAGCAGCTTTATTTGCCCACGGTTGCGATCGCCCAGGGTTAATAAAATGTACCTATGGTACAGGATGTTTCTTAGTCGCCCAAACAGGAACACAAATAGTTCGCTCTCAACACCAAATACTCTCAACAGTAGCTTGGAGTACACCCCAACAAACTAATTACGCTTTAGAAGGAGCGATATTCACTACAGGAGCATCTATTCAGTGGTTAAGAGATGGGTTAGGATTAATTGATCATGCAGCAGAAACCGAAACTCTAGCAAACTTAGTACCTAATACAAATGGAGCTTATTTCGTCCCTGCCCTTAGTGGTTTAGGCGCGCCTCACTGGGATATGAACGCTCGTGGTGCGTTTTTGGGACTTACCGCAGGAGTAAAACGAGAACATCTGGTTAGAGCCGTCTTAGAAGCGATTGCCTATCAGGTCAAAGAAGTAGTAGAAGCAGGCAACCAAGACAGTGAACAACCAGTATCTCTACTTAAAGTGGATGGTGGTGCAGCCCAAAATAATTTTTTAATGCAGTTTCAAGCGGATGCTTTGGGAATTGAAATCGAACGTCCTGTAATTCTTGATGCTACTGCTCAAGGTGCTGCTTTTGGCGCGGGATTGACTGTGGGTTTTTGGCATAGTTATCAAGATTTGGTGGCGAGTCGTGGGGTAGATCGGATATTCTCTCCTGGGGAAGGAGCAAATTCTGCCCAAGCTAACTACTCTACTTGGAAAAAAGCGGTAGAAAGGGCTAAAAATTGGATTGAGTAAATCAGTAATCAGTTAACAGTAATCAGTTAACAGTAATCAGTAATCAATTATGAAAACAGCATTAATTTGTGGTGTATCAGGTCAAGATGGCTCTTATTTAGCCAAATTACTGCTAGAAAAAGGCTATACAGTTTATGGAACTTCTAGAGATGCTCAAGTATCTTCTTTTCGGAATTTGCTACGGTTAGGCATTCGGGAACAAGTAAAGGTTGAATCTCTTGTTCCCACAGACTTTCGTAGTGTTTTGCAGGTAATTTCTAAGGTTGAACCCGATGAAATTTATAATCTTGCGGGACAAACTTCTGTAGGGCTTTCTTTTAATCAACCTGTAGAAACCTTAGAAAGTATTGCTACCGGTACACTCAACTTTTTAGAAGTCATCCGTTTTATTGGTGCGCCGATTAAATTTTATAATGCTGGTTCAAGTGAATGTTTTGGGGATATTGGCGATCGCCCGGCTGATGAAGCAACGCCTTTTCGTCCCCGAAGTCCTTATGCGGTAGCCAAAGCCACTGCTTTTTGGCAAGTTGCAAATTACCGTGAAGCTTATGATATTTTCGCCTGTTCAGGTATCTTATTCAATCATGAATCTCCCCTCAGACCCAAAAGATTTGTAACTCAAAAGATTGTCTCTGCTGCTTGCCGTATTAGTCAGGGAAGTGATGAAAAACTCCACTTAGGTAATATTTCTGTAAAAAGAGACTGGGGTTGGGCTCCTGAATATGTTAAAGCGATGTATTTAATGTTGCAACAAGATATGGCGGATGATTATGTAGTAGCCACAGGACAGAGTTATTCTTTAGAAGAACTGGTAGCTCAGGCTTTCAATTGTGTGGGTTTAAATTGGCAAGATCATGTCATTACTGACCCTAGTCTATTACGCCCTACAGATTTGGCTGTCAGTAAAGGGAATCCTAGTAAAGCCAAAGCTAAATTAGGTTGGGAAGCTAAATATAAAATGCCTGAAGTAGTGAAAATGATGGTGGAAGCATACTAAGTAAGTAGCAAGTAGCAAGTAGCAATTAGCAATTAACAATTAACAATTAGCAATTAGCAATTAACAATTAACAATTAGCAAGTGATGCAAATTTTAATGTTATCTTCTACCTTTCCTTATCCGCCAACGAAGGGAGGTACTCATAATAGAACTTTTAATTTAATCCAACCCATCGCCCAACGCCATGAAGTTACTTTAGTAACCCAAAGAAGTTCTGATGTCACAGATGCAGATATCGCAGGTTTAAAGCAGTGGGTCAAAGAATTAGTGGTTTTTGACCGTCCTCATGCTGTTAAATCAGGAATCATTGCTAAAATACAGCGTTTTATTCAGTTTTTGGCTCAAGGAATTCCGCCAAATGTGCTGTATCTTTATTCAGAGGACATTCAACAGTGGGTTGATCGCGCTGTCGCAGCAAAGAGATTTGATGCTATTACTTGCGAACATAGCGTGAATGAAATCTACATTAGACCCCAGTGGCGCAACATTGTAACTACTGTAATTGATATTCATAGTTCCATTTATCGGACTTGCAAAAATCAACTAGAAACTAATACTTCCGATAATCCTCGACGGGATAGGCTATATTTACCCCTCTTACGACGCTATGAAAAAAATTCTCTCCAAAAATTTTCTCAGATAGTAGTTACCACTGACGAAGATCAAAAACAAATGGAAGCTTTTGCACCAGAGGCTAAAGTAACTATAATTGCTAACGGCGTAGATTTACATACATTTCCTTACCGTACCCATGACCCAAACAATCATAATATTGTCTTTGTTGGTGGTTTAGACTACTTCGTTAATATTGATGCTGCTTGCTTTTTTAGTAAAGAAGTATTTCCTCTCATACAACAACGGTTTCCTGACGCGACTCTGACTCTAGTCGGTTCAAAGCCAGCGCCAGAGGTAATAGAGTTAACTAAACAAAATTCTGCTATTACAGTAACGGGAAGAGTCCCTTCTATTGCAGAATATCTCCATCAAGCAACTGTTGCAGTCGCCCCTCTGCGTACAGGGTTTGGTATGAAGATTAAGACCCTAGAATATATGGCAGCAGGTACTCCAGTAGTAGGAAGCGATCGCGGTTTAGAAGGTATCGAAGTCTCAGGGGAGGGAATTGCCTTGCGTGCTTTAAGAGCTAACACTGTTCCAGAATATGTCAAGGCTATTACCAGTCTCTTTAATGATGCTGAATTAAGAGCTACTTTATCGCGAAACGGACGAGAATTGATTGAGAGAGAATATACTTGGTCAAGTCTGGCTCAAAAATACGAAAAAGTAATATTGGGGTAAGTTTTTAAACCCTTTTCCATCCTAAAATTTTGTTTCCAATCCGAAAAATTACAGAATTGGACAACCCTAATTGCTCCATAACCTGAATTAAATCTTTATTCTGTTGTTGGGATAGAGGAAAATATTGAGGACAATCTTGAAAGTCGATACAGAGAACAGTAAAACGTCCCCAAGGTTCCCGAAAAATCCTGGTATTAGCAGGTAGATGAGGAGTTAAAGAGCGAAATTTAGCGAGTGCAACTTTCTCAAAATTGGCACTTGTACAATCTAGAGGTGACTCCATAAACTATTGCTCCTTAAGTGAAAAAAAAAACTGCTGTATTTGGGTGAAAATACTTATTTACTTGTCTATCACTGTTTCTTAAGCTAGGTTAAAAACAGTTTCAATCTTTTTGGGATCACTTGTTATGTCTGAATGATTCAGGACCGACTGTCACTACCTATATGACTAACTATTTCAGTTTTGTCAAACTCTGAATTTGATTCTCAGATGTGACCCCTGAGTATTATGCTCCAAAAAATAATTAAGGTTTTATCTGTGCTTACCAATCTTTAGATAAATTATATTAACCTAATTATTAAGTAATATAAAGAAAATTAAAAAAATATAACTGTTATGACCATGAGCGATCGCAAAAATAATCCTAGTCATTCAGAAATAGTCAAAAATACTCTTTCTCATACCAATACTAAGAAGCAAACAATCTATATCACAGAATTAGATGATGAATTTGTTACCATCGACTATAGTTGCGATCGCAAAGATCCCAAAATAGTTCCTCTCAATACATTTAGCTGTCAACCAGTGACAGATTTAGCATTACAAGAACCATCCCCAAAGCTACTGCAAACATCTCCAGAAGCGAAACCCCAATCTACCAGAAAAATCTTAATTGCCGGAATGGGATTGGGCTTACTCATGGCTGTAGGAGTAAACTATGTATTTTCTTCTTTGGTCAACAAAGAGCCAGTGGTTGCTTATTCTGAGAATGTTACCCTTCCCAAAGCTACCCCCCGAACAGTAACAGTAGCAGAAGTAGCTTCTAACCCCATAGAAAGAACTTTAGAAGCTTCTGGTACAGTGTCTGCTTATGAGTTAATCCCTGTGATGACTCCAGCAACAGGTTTACAAGTAAAACGGATTTTGGTAGACGAAGGGGATTTTGTCACCAAAGACCAAGTGTTAGCAGAACTCAATAATAGTACTTTGCAGGCAGAGTTGATCCAAGCTCAAGCTACCGTTAGTCAGGCAGAAGCTCGTTTAGCAGAATTAAAAGCAGGTAGTCGCTCAGAAGAAGTTGCCAGGGCGCAAGAGCGAGTTAGAAGCGCAGAGGCTGCCATATCACAGGCAGAATCAGATTTAGATTTAGTTCAAAAAAGAGTGAAGCGGAATCAAACCTTAGAAACAGAAGGGGCAATTTCTCGAGATCGTTTAGATGAAATTCTCAATCAAGAAAGAGTTAGTAGAGCCAATCTAGAACAAGCCAAAGCTCGTTTACAAGAAGCTAAACAAGAACTAGCTCAATTGCAGGCGGGGGTAAGACCCGAAGTAATCAGTCAAGCAGAAGCGGAAGTAATACAAGCTAAAGGCAGACTACAGTATATTCAAGCTCAACTCAAAGATACTATCGTGACTGCTCCTGCTAATGGTATTGTGGCAGAAAGAAACGCTCAATTGGGAGAACTGACTTCCCCTTCAGAAACCTTATTTTCAATTATTGAGAAGGGAAGATTGGAACTGAGATTAAAAGTTCCCGAAACTCTCATTGGAGAAATTCGCCCCCAACAAAAAGTTCGCATTCTCGCTGATAATCTTAATGTTCCATCTATTACAGGAATAGTTCGAGAAATTGACCCGATTGTGGATGGAGATTCTCGTCAAGCAACAGTAAAAGTTGATTTGCCTTCCAACCTAGACTTGAAACCAGGAATGTTCTTACGGGCAGCGATCGCAACTTCTCAGACCCAAGGAGAGACTGTACTAACTAAAGCTCTGTTACCCCAACCTGATGGTACTGCCCTGGCTTTTGTAGTACAACCAGATAATACAGTTAAGGCAAAGTCGGTGGAAATTGGAGAAATTTTACCTAATGAACAGGTGGAAGTTCTCAGGGGGCTAAATTCTGGAGATCGCATTGTCCTGAAAGGTGCTGCTTATCTTAAAGATGGGGATCTGGTTACTTATACCGAACCAAATTAATTCGATAACGCTGCTTTTTAGTTACAGAAACATCTCCTATTTCCAATCTTCCTTTACCTCTTACTGAAATTAAATCTCCTGCTTTAAGGTTATAGCTAGCTTGGGTAACTTCTTTCCAGTTAACCCTTACATCACCCCCAGCGATCGCACTAGCCATTTTACTACGAGACAGACCAAAACCCGCAGATGCGATCGCGTCTAACCTCATAGAAGCTTCCACTGTTGTCATTTCCTTCTTCTGAGGAGGGCGTACTTTTAATTCACTCCACTCAATTTGTCGGGTTTTTACAGGTACAGAACGCACTTGAGTGAGATTAGTTTCTAGGAAACTCACCATCTCTGGTATGACTATAACCTGCGCCCCTCTTTCTCCTAAAACAATAATATCCCCGATTTTTTCTCTGACAATTCCTGTTCCTAAAATCGCTCCCAAAAAATCTCGATGAGTAGCGGTATCAAACAGAAAATTCCCAGCAATATCTAAGGCTGCTAACTCGATATGAGATTTATCTAAAGGAATATCGGGGCGAGATATCCCTAGTCGTTGTCTTTCCGCTTGCGGATAACCACCCCAAGCAAGAATATCTATCTCTGTAAGATTATTAAATATTTCCTGTACTTCTATCATTACAGGTGGTGCAATAAAATCAGTTAAGATTATTTCCCAAGTTTTGATAGCTTGCTCTGCTTGATCGATAATACGAGCAATTTCTTCCCGATTTTCGACTCTTTTTAATAATTCTTCTCTGGGTAACATTTATTGGGTTTGAGGTTAATTGCTACTTGCTACTGTACCGACGTAGCATGCTACGTCGCTACCGAGATTTATAAAACTTATGCAGCAGGTGCTTTGTATCCCTGTAAACTTTCTGGTTGAAATTGGCGTAAAATACTTGTGGCTTGTTGTTGCAAAAGTTCTGAACCTTTGACGATGACTAAATACTTACCTGCATTGAGACGGTTGCGATAGGGTAAAGCATCTCCGCTTTCAGTGGTTAAACCCACACCACCCCCAACAAAAATACTACCCATTGCACCACCAATTGCCCCCAAAATACCACCTACTATATGGTTTCCTGGTTCTCCAGCCCAATCTAGAGTATCCAAACCAGTGATGATATTGAACAAATAACCAGCAGCAAAACCGAAAGGTATTAACCAGTATGCCATCTGAATCGCTCTTTTTTTCGCCTGTTGTTTAGGATCAATTAAGCCAAACTCATCTGCTGTTTTATATCCTTTACCCAAAATACTGATCTGAGACTGGGGAATATTGGCTTTTTCTAAAGCAGTGTAAGCTTCTTCTGCTTTCATGCGATCGGGTAATACTGCTATTAGATAGTTCATCTTATGATTGATCTTCTTAAAAAAATATGCGTTTGATATTTTTTAGCTTGGGATTTTTAGCCCCGCCCTCTACCGCTAGGTGAGCGTCAGGACGGGGCGTATAAATTGAGGAGGTTTCCTCCTCCTGATGCGCCCCTCATGTAAACGGACACGAAGTGCCTCGCGAGCGCGAGACCGCGATAACCTATCGGTTAGGTTTTATGGTAGTTCATATCCCATTCTAAAAATTCTCTTTCTCTCTATTCAAAACTTCTATTCAAAACTAAACGGTTTAGTTTTGAATAAATTAAGTGATCGGCCTATTAATCATTAAGAACGCTAAATTAAGCCAAACAAGCTGCCAAATCGTCATCAGGAGTAGTAATTGGTTGCAGATTGTACTTCTGTGACAAGAGTTGCAAGACATTAGCTGAGAGAAAAGCGGGAATTGTCGGACCGAGGCGGATATCTTTAATTCCTAAATAAAGTAGAGTGAGTAAGACGGCTACGGCTTTTTGTTCGTACCAAGAAAGAATCATTGATAAGGGTATTTCGTTGACTCCTACCCCGAAAGCATTAGCTAATGCGATCGCAATTTGAATTGCCGAGTAAGCATCATTACACTGTCCCACATCAAGTAAGCGGGGAATACCTTCAATATCACCCATTTCTTTGTCAAAGAAGCGGAATTTACCACAGGCGAGGGTTAAGACGATGCAATCATCAGGTACTTTATCTACAAATTCAGTATAGTAATTGCGGTCTGGTTTCGCCCCATCACAACCACCCACGAGGAAGAAGTGGCGGATTTTACCTTGTTTGATAGCATCAATAACCTTGTCAGCTACTCCTAAGACAGCATTACGAGCAAAACCCGTAGTAACCTGACGATATTCTGATTCTTCAGCAAATCCTGGTAATTCTTGGGCTTTTTGGATTACGGGAGTAAAGTCTATACTACCATCGTCCTTAGCAGGGAGATAATTCAAACCAGCATAGCCCACAGGCCCCAAAGTAAACAGTTTAGCTTCATAATGTTCATGGGGAGGCATGAGGCAGTTAGTAGTAACTACAACTGCGCCAGGAAATTTAGCAAAATCTTTGGTCTGATTTTGCCAAGCAGTGCCAAAATGTCCGTAAAAATGAGGATATCGCTCTTTAAGTTTAGGATAACCGTGGGCAGGTAATAATTCGCCGTGAGTATAGACGGTAATACCAGTATCGATAGTCTGTTTCAGAATCCCTTCTAATTGCTTAATATCATGTCCTGAAACTAAGATCGCCTTACCTAGTTTGACATTAAGAGGTACAGGAGTAGGCACGGGATGACCGTAAGTGCTAGTGTGTCCAGCATCGATTAATTCCATTGCCCGCAGGTTAATTTTACCGATTTCCAGAGCCAAATTAACCCAATCTTCCAAGCTTAAATCTTGACGCTCGATAGTCGCTAATACTTGCTGAATGAATTGATATACTAACTCGTCTTCCTGTCCCAATTCGTAAGCGTGGAAAGTATAGGAAGCACAACCTTTAATGCCATAGAGTGCAGTGAGTTTGAGGGAAAAAATATCTACATTTGCCCCCGACTTACCAATTAACTCTAAATTATAATTTTGTCCCTGTTCTACTAGACTTTCGTTGTAATCTGGTTCATAATTCGATATTTCTGACCAAGTAATAGGAGTATCTGTTGCTTGCTGTATTTGGGCTTTTAACTCTTCTCGTAGGGCGATCGCCAGTTTAATATATGCTGTAAACCTTTTTTGGTCAAAGTTTACATTAGTCATAGTTGCAAATAGAGATTTGCAGGTAAAGCGATCGACTTTTCTGGTATCGATCCCCAACTCCTTAGCCCAGAGTACCACAGCGGCTAGTCCCCGCAAGCAATAGACTAATAAATCTTGTACTGCATTTACTTGAGGACTTTTACCGCAGGCACCCCACTGATGACAACCATTACCACTAGCAGTTTGTTCGCATTGTTCACAAAACATAATTTATTTCTCCTAAATTTAATGTAGGGTCGAACGGCTATTCACCCCTAATAATGACCAAAAACTAGTAATGACCAAAAACTAGTGACTTTCCAAAGCAGTTTGATAGATTTGTTGTTCTTGTTTAATTATGATACGAGAGGCAAGAGGCATAGCTATAAACTGCGGTAGCAAGCCTAGCTGGTTGAGTATCATTAGCTTGTGCGGACATATCAAACTGTGCTTTTTTCTGGATATTTTTGAAAGAGAACAGCCTAGATTACCATTCAGGAGGATGTTCATAGTCCCAGCACTGTCCATTATGCCAGTGACTTCCCAACCTTTCTTGACAGGCTTCTTCTGTCTCTATGTAGGGAATCACGGTAGGGTAGGGAATCATAGCAGGAGCCAGTGGCGAGTTTGGGGAAGCCAAACGGAGGAGCATCTTACTGCTCATCCATCCTACCATTAGAGTGACTAGACTCCCTCCCACAAGGGCAATGAGGATTTCCGCCCCCCGACGAGTGGTTTTCGTATGTTGAATTTCACTATCAAGATAATAGAGTTTTCTTTGAACGTTTTGCTGGCTTTTTCGGAGGTTTTCAGCTTGTTTGAGTAAATCTTCTTTTAAACTCTCCAAGTCAGCTTGGGAATGAGAATTTCTTAAGCTTTCAATAATGGTTAAGAGTTCATCATGTTCGTTGAATAGGGTGACCACTTCATCAAGCAGAACATGAACCTTCATTCCGAGGGATTGTCCTAACTGTATCGCCAAGGTGGTAATTAAGCTATCCCCATTGAGCAGAAATTGAGATAAAGACGCTTTAGAAAAAACGAGAACTTGACAGTCCTTTAGAGCTTTAATACTGGCTGCTCTCGGTTCATCTAGCAATAATCCTAATTCTCCGATGACTAATCCTTCTTCGGTGGCTTCTATTTGAGAAATATGATGATGACTCTTTTTTGTTTCGACTTCAATTTTTCCCTGAATAACAATCATTAGGGAATCACTAGGATTCCCTTCATTCATCAGAAAAGTCCCTGACGCAAATTCTTGAAGCTTGGCGACACTTGCTAGTTTTTTTAGCTCTTGCTCGCTAAATTCTGCACCCAATTTCGTTTTTTTAAGGATTAATTCGAGATTTTGACGATTCATTGAGGGAATTAGGAATTAATTACATCTATATTCGTCTTGATTTTATCTCTAATGGACCAGAAAATCATTTTCGTCCCACCCAGCTCCTCAAGCGTATCTTGGAGGAAAGCCCGCAAGTCAATACTTCTGGTTTAAGCCGGAGAAGGGGTTGTGGTTTTTGTACGTAATAGCGTACAGTAGAGGAGGTAAAGTTAACTAAGCAACTATGTCAGACTCCACAATCATTTCAGTCACTGAGGCTCGGCAAACGCTCTTTGGACTAGTTAACCGAGTCAATGAATCTCATGAACCCATTACCATCACTGGCAAACGGGGAAATGCAGTTCTGGTTAGTGAGGAGGACTGGCGATCAATCCAGGAAACGCTTTATCTGAAATCGATTCCTGGTGTCTGGGAGTCGATTGAGGAAGGGATGAAGGAGCCAATTGAAGAGTGCTCAGACGACCTTCCCTGGTAGAAAATGTATGTCCTGGAGATTGAAATATACCAAGCCGGCGCAGAAAGATTCGCTGAAGCTTGCTTCGGCTGGACTGAAAGGTAAAGCAGAGAAACTGTTGGCAGTTTTGGCATAGAACCCCTACCTGTCACCACCGAGCTTTGAGAAGCTCAAAGGAACCTCAAGCCCCATCTACTCCCGTCGAATTAATATCCAACATCGGCTGGTTTATCAAGTTTTCGAGGATGAACACCTTGTCAAAGTCTTGCGGATGTGGACGCATTACGGAGATTAACTTTCCTCATCGCTGGACGCGAGGACAAAAGCTAACCCCAATGTAACTTCAAGTAGCGATCGCTTATGAAGGTGCGATCGCTCAGTCTTGATCGTTTTCCACAAATAGCGCCTCCAGATCGCGATAGCCACCCACTACCCGCATCACTTCGATTCCCTCTGGAACTAATACCAACTTGCGTTCTAAACTGTAATTCTCATAAGTAGAAATACAGGGGCGATTTGTCCGCGAAGGGGGCTTAAATAGATCTATGTAATAACAAATCAAATTATTGTAGAATACAAGCCGCCTTCCGCGTCTGTCTAGTTTTGTCCTGATTTTTGCCTGGGGTCGTCTAGATTATCACTAACTATTTTTTTGGCAAATAACATGACCCTCGGTTTAAAATGATAATGATTATCATTTTTAGCAGAATTACCCTGAAAAAGATAATTAAATTTTATCAATTATTATTTAGTTTTATTAAATGAAATTGCCCAACTATATAGACCTAGCCATTATTGGTGCAGGAGTTCAGGCTCTAACCTTAA
>JASJEK010000229.1 GCA_030064915.1 Xenococcaceae cyanobacterium MO_234.B1 | reverse complement strand
GCGCGATCGCTTGATGACCATCATGATGAACCCCTTCATGTCTTGTGGGGCAAGATTACCTGTATATGCCTTGTTTGCGGCGGCTTTCTTCCCCCGTAACGGGCAAAATCTAGTTTTTGGTCTGTATTTAATTGGTATTGCTGCTGCTATCTTTACCGGACTGGTGATGAAAAACACGATCATGCAGGGGGAAGCCTCACCCTTTGTCATGGAGTTACCCCCTTATTTGCCCCAATGGGGGTGCGCCAGGAGAATTGGCCCGCTACCGTAGGTATTTTTACAGGAGTGTTTGCCAAGGAAGCGATGGTTGGTTCTCTCGATTCCCTCTACGGTCAGTTAGCAGTAGAAGAGTCAGGAGAAGTAGCCGAAGCAGCAGATTTTGATTTTTGGGACGGTATTGGGGAAGCTTTTGCAAGTATCCCTGCTAATCTAGCCGATCTGGGCAATCAAATACTCGATCCCATTGGTTTGAATATTGGGGACGTACAAGATCGAGAAGTTGTTGCTGAAGAACAAGAAGTAGCAGTCGGTACTTTTGGTCAGATGTCAAAAAGATTCGACGGTACTACAGGAGCATTTGCCTATCTACTATTTGTGCTAATGTACTTTCCCTGTGTGGCAGCGACGGGTGCAGTTTATCGCGAGACTAATTTAGGTTGGACGGTGTTAGTTGCCCTTTGGACTACTGGTTTAGGTTATTGGGTAGCCACTATGTTCTATCAAATTGCTACTTTCTCTCAGCATCCAGGGTTTTCTCTAGCTTGGATTATCGGTGGAGTGGTCGCTATGGCGGGAACAATTTTCCTCCTCAAGCTATCTTGGAGTCCCCGCAAAATTTCTGGCGATCGCGATGGAGGCTCGGGAAGACAACAGATAGCAGATAACTGATTGAACCCTCCAAGGGGCGAATGGGCAGAAGTTAGGTTTTAGAGTGTGTTCCACTCATTTGAAAACCGCTATCATAGCGTCTTTTACGCCAAGCTTAGGCTAGATTAGCACTCAAAAAGCAGTTTTTTGAGAATTATTTGTATTTTGATTGATATTAGCTGAGTCAATTTAGTGAAGCAAATTGATTAAAATAGAATTAAAACAGTAATTTAGACAAAATAAGGTATTATAGAGCAAAAAAAAACTTTTGTTTTATATTGCTCGCTTTATTAAAATATATACTCATTTTAATTCTATTTTCTTTGCCAAACTCTTTCAGAATAATTCATAATATTTATGATTTAGCTGACTTTGATAGACATATCCCCATTGACTCTCTTGAAAATTGCTTTTAAGCAAATAAGTGATTTAGGGGTTTGAGGAGAAACTAAGGTCAGCTCTTTACTCGTCTCCTAGTTGCTCACTAGACGATCTTAGTCAGCAATTAGTAGACGAGTGCCAATGGAATTAAAGGCATAAGTAATTATCGAGCGAGCTGTAATGCTTACAGTTGAGGACTTTCATGAATCTCTAGAGATTATGCCCCCTCATCCCGTTCCCTGTAATTAATTGTTTTTCTGGCTCAGTATTTTTTTTCCTAGTAATAATTATAGTAATAATTATAGATTAATCAATAAAAATAATAAAAATTTTAAAATGCCAAAAAAGTAGATATAGCCCCAAGAGAACAATAGCAATTATTTACTTTCTTGAGCTTTAATTAATTTATTTTATTGATTATAGTGTTAATGGGCATAGCCTCTAGGCTTAATAAGATTATTTTTCATTTAAAATAAAGATTACAAACTATTGCAAATTCGTTTTTTTTAAGCCTAATAAATTATCCTAAAAGTAAGAGGTATTAACCTAATATTAACCTAACTTGAGCTAGGGTTTTTAGCCAGGAAAGAAAAAGAAAAATCCGCTCTGAGCTAGCAAACAAAGGAGGAAATTAATCATGAAATGGGAACATGAATTAGGTAAACAATTAGCCAAAGGTCATCTTTTCGGTCATCGTTTGCCCTTTGCTGGCATCAGCACTTTGATGCTCACTGGGCTCGGCACTTTAGTACTAGCACCGATCGTCATTCCGGCAGTCAGCAAAGCGGGCAAATCTGTCGCCAAGACAGCTATTAAGGGAGGCTTAAGCATTTATGAAGGGGGCAAAGAACTTGTCTCCGAAGCTAGAGCGGAATTAGCCGCAGCTAGCCCTGATGAGTAAAGTATCCGTTAGCAGTCTAAGACAATGGGTGAAAAAGGACAAGGGGGCGTGAAATGGGACAATTAGCACTTCAGCCAAGCCTGGTTAAATTTAAGGGGGAATTAGGGTCAGTTGCCAGCCATGACAAGGGAACTGTGCAACGAGCTCTGGTTGTCTATAAGATTATCTACCACAGATATGGACGGCTCCGTTTGAAAATACCTCGGCTGATTACGGGATATTTTCTTTTCCCTTTTGCCTTTGAAAATGAGTTCGAGACCCCCTGTCAGGATACTTCACTATGATGGCTCTAACATTGTCAAACAAGGTTCAAAATTTTACTGGTCGCGAAATTGTTCTCAAGGCAGAGAGCGTCTCGGTTTCTTACGGCAATTTCCTGGCAGTAAGCTCTGTTTCCTTGGAAATTCCCCAAAATCAAATCGTGGCTTTCATTGGCCCCTCTGGGTGTGGCAAAAGTACTATCCTCAGATGTTTCAATCGTATGAATGACCTGCTCCCAGGAGCTAGAGTTGAGAGGAAGATCTATTTCTACGGAGTAGATCTTTATGACCAAAAAGTCGATGCGGTAAGCGTGCGCCGCTGCATTGGCATGGTGTTTCAACAACCCAATCCTTTTCCCCAATCAATTTACAAAAATATTGCCTACGCTGCTCGCGTCAACGGTTATCAAGGCGACATGGACGATTTGGTAGAGCGAGCCCTGCGTCAAGCTTTCCTCTGGGATGAGGTCAAAGATCGGCTCAAAAAGAGTGCTCTTTCCCTTTCCGGGGGTCAACAACAGCGCCTGTGTATAGCTAGGGCACTTGCAATTGAACCAGCGGTTCTTCTGATGGATGAACCCTGTTCCGCCCTCGATCCCATCTCTACTCGAAAGATTGAAGAATTGCTGTTCCAACTCAAACAAAACTACACAATTATCATCGTCACTCACAATATCCAACAAGCATCGCGCATCTCAGATTGGACAGCTTTTTTCAATGTCAAGACCACAGCCAAAGGAGAGAAAACTGGTTACTTAGTCGAATTCGAGGGCACCGAGTCCATCTTCGGGACTCCTCAACAGGAAGCTACCAGAGATTATGTTAACGGACGCTTCGGCTAACCACCACCACACAAATAACAACTAACCAAAATGGAGGTTTATTATTATGGTTATCGCTAATGATGCAAAGATTCCAAAATTTACCCAACAACTATCAGCCAATGGCGCTCGACCCATCTGTGCGCGTCTGTTAAGTCAGACTCCCGGACGAGTGCGATTGCTCCTCGCTCCCGAGTTCCGTCAAGCCGAACAGATGAAACGAATTGCTAGTGTCCTCTCTGAGCGTCTTGAGATTTATCGGGTGCGAACCAATGTCGCTGTTGGCAGTCTCACTATCTTTTACCCAGAAGAAGCCAGCAGTTGGGCGCAAATCTGCTCGGTTTTGTCAGATTTAGGCGTAATTTTTCCAGCTCAAAGCCCAGCCATGTCACTCACAGATAACCAATCAGAAGCAGCGGCGGCATTAAGCACTGAAGCTGCGGCTTTAAACCAGCGCCTTTTTAACGCCACAGACGGTGCTGTGGATCTGCGCTTTCTCATGCCTCTTGGCTTGAGTGCGCTCGCCTTACGACAGTTGCTGGTTCACGGGTTACAATTAGGAGCCATTCCTTGGTATGTTTTGGGCTGGTATGCTTTCGATAGTTTTGTGAAGTTCCACTCCTCCAGCCCTTCTCAGCTCCTGAGTGAGCCACACTCATAGGACTTACGCACCAAAGCTATAAAGAACTGTAAGGTAATAATATCCAGGCAAATTCTATCCTCAATCCATGCCAAACCGAACTGGAATCCGTCAGCGCGAACTTTGTGACCTCTTGGGGCTTGATTATAAAGCCGTTGCTGCATCAGCCAAACAGCTTGGTCTAAGCACCCATGCTTACATACAACAAGAAACTGGCTGGATTCTCAAAGACGAACTCTACTATCCACCAGACACCCTGGTGATAGATTTAGCGACTCAAGCTCCTCCCAAGTCAACCAAATCTTCATCCCAACCTAAGAGATGGGTGGATATTTTGGGATTATTTGGTCTGGGAATTGTGGTGGGGTTGGCGATCGCCTTGGTTAAGCAAGTGGGAATCGAGCAAATCCGTGCCAATGTCACTCAATTGGGATTCTGGGCACCTTGTGTCTTGTTGTTGCTACGCTCGGTAAGCATTGTAATTCCCGCTATTCCCAGTACGGCTTACTCAGTGTTGGCAGGTACTTTATTTGGCTTTTGGCAAGGAATCGCCCTAATTGCGATCGCCGATTTTGCCGCCTGTTCGGGGAATTTTTACCTTGCCAAACGCTACGGTCGTGGGATCGTACAAAGGCTAGTCGGTCAAAGATTTATGGGTCAAGTTGATTCGGGAGCCTCTAATTATCTAGAGAATAACCCTTTCTTAGTCACTGGATTTTTAATGACCGGATTATTTGATTTTGTTTCCTATGCCGTTGGACTAACTCAAATGCAATGGCGTAAGTTTCTCCCAGCTTTAATCTTGGGTATCATAATTTCCACCCCTCCCATTGTGGCTTTGGGTGCAGGCATCTTTACGGGCGGAAAGTGGCTTCTGGGATTTGCTCTGTTAGGGATGTTTGCCTTAGCTTTTTTGGCGGGATGGTTGAATCGAAGACACAATCAAAAGAGAGGAACCCCATTATGACAACCACACGGCGTTGTTGCATAAAAACTATGAGTTAGCTGGGGGTTGTTTCAAGACAAGAATAAGCATAAAATGAGAAAACCCAGACTGGCACTGGTAAGAAGGGCAAACATTGCAAAATCCATATTTTTACATTTCATTGTTCTCATTTGATAGATTGCTGATACACTGGAGCTTGACTCGTTCCTTGAACTGCAAAACAGGTATTTTGGCTAGAACTGTAGCTGCCTTTGAGAAAATGGCGATTTAAATTAATGCCAATAGCTGTTGTCCCTTGACTGCGTTCTGGAGCTTGACTCGTTTCTTGAACTGCAAAACGGGTATTTTGGCCAGAACTGTAGCTGCCTTTGAGAAAATGGCGATTTAAATTAATGCCAATAGCTGTTGTCCCTTGACGCTGCTTAAATTGAGACATATTACTTTATCGGTGTGATTCTATACTTGTTATTCAAGATTTATACCTAGAGCATGTTTAACTGCCTTTGTTAATTAGCTATCCAGAGGTCAATCTCAACTAGTGGGTCATTTTTAATGGCTATAGCCAGAGGATTAAAATTCATCCCGCCAATTACCAACGCCTAAAATCGCTCCACCGATATAATTAATGAGATTGGGAGCAGTTAAAATTAATTCTCGATAAGCATGGCGATTTTCAACCGTTGCTGCAATACGTTGTTGCTCAAATCGTTGGTGACAAGTTCCATTACTTTCATCCATTGCTAAAATACTTTTTCTTTCAGCCATCATAGCTTTAGTAGTGCTTTTTAGCTCTGGGGCATACTTACTCATTATCGATATTTCCTTAAAACTTACTAAAAAAATTCTACATTTATTGATAAATAATTTCAATAAATTGAGGAGAGCGGTATATTGAATTTGTAAATATATGCTTTGATCTTCTACCCATCTTCACCCCTCTCTTGTTGGCAATACCCGACTAGCATTAAGAATCGCTAACAGAGCCACTCCCATATCAGCAAATACCGCTTCCCACAAAGTTGCTATCCCGAGCGTCCCCAGGGCAATAAAGACTACTTTTACTCCCAAAGCAATGATAATGTTTTGCCAAACAATCCTGAGAGTTCGGCGGGCGATCGCTTCATGACCTCTAATTTATTAATTATGGCGAGCACCAATTTTATAGTCATAGATTCTACAGCCGACAATTGGGGCAAAATCTCGGCAATTAACCGCATTTTTAGTCAAAACCTGACAAGGATTAACGGCACACCTTAATTCGTCGCAATTTGTGAAATAAACGCAATGAGGACAAGGCGTAGAATGCCATTGTCGCCATTTAGTTACTTGATCTTTAATCTGAATAATTGCTAATCCCAAAAACCAAAAGAGGAAAATGATTAACAGGAGCGGGCAAAGAGCCACTCCTAAGGTCAAAATAATCATAAAAATTGTTTTAATTAATCGATTACATTAATGGGATTACGTGACCTGTAGTCTTTGGAGCGTAGGAAAGTCTGTAATGGGCAATTAATCTGCCCATTACAGCTTATGATGTAGGACGCGATATATTTTAAACAAGGAGAATCAGCTTGTATCTGTCTTTAATAAAGCTTAGACTAATGCAGGCTGTTTTTCCATTTCTTCGGTGTAAGTACCTTCACTGGCAGCACTATTTAACTTCGCTCTTTGTACCAAAAGTTTTTGAGCTTCAGCAACATTAGCAGCATTACCGCCCCAATATTCTAATGCAGGTTGTTGAATAGCACGAGCATAAGAGAAAGTAACGCGCCAAGGACATTGAGACTTAAAGTTGGCATTCATATAATTAAGATGTGCTGAGGATCTTTCTTTACTTTGTCCGCCAGACAAGAAAGCAATTCCTGGTACAGCAGGAGGTACTGTATTGAGTAAACAGCGAATTGTTTCTGTAGCGACTTGTTCTACATTGGCCTGGGTAGAGCACCCTGCACCAGAAATCACCATACTGGGTTTAAGAATCATTTGGTCGTAGGCGATATTCTGTACATATAGCTGACGAAATACTTCGTGCAAGGTTTTTTCTGTCACTTCATAACAACGTTCGATAGTATGGTTGCCATTGATTAATACTTCGGGTTCAACAATTGGCACTAAACCACCTTCTTGACATAAAGCAGCATAGCGAGCCAAACCATGAGCGTTAGCCTCAATACAAGCATCACTGGGAATGCTTTCTCCAATGGTAATTACAGCACGCCATTTAGCAAAACGCGCACCCATTTGATAGTATTCAGCTATGCGCTCGCGCAAACCATCTAATCCTTCTGTGACTTTTTCATCTTTGTGTCCAGCTAAATTTTTAGCTCCCGTATCTACCTTGATCCCAGGAATAATTCCAGCCTCTTGCATCACTTTGACGAAAGATACGCCACTTTTTGTAGATTGACGAATAGTTTCATCATATAAAATCGCCCCGCTGATGTAGTTGCTGAGATTAGGAGCAGTTAAGATTAATTCGCGATAAGTACGACGATTTTCGACCGTTGCTGCAATACCTTGTTGCTCAAATCGCTTGTTACAAGTTCCGTTACTTTCGTCCATTGCTAAAATACCTTTTCTTTCAGCCATCATCGCTTTAGCCGTACTTTTTAGCTCTGGGGCATATTTACTCATTATCGATATTTCCTTAAAACTTACTAAAAAAATTATACAACTATTGATAATAGCTTGCAATAAACTGAGGATGACGGTATATTTAACTTGTACATAAAAGGCACTCACCGTTACACCGCCGTAAAGCGTGGGTGGGGGGCTTGTTTGTTAATTTTATGTTTATAAATCCGACAGTTAACTGTTTGTTCGAGCCGCCATTCCCCGACCGCAGTCCGCGGTCAGCTACCGCCGCCAGGTTTGATCTGTAGCTATTCTCAATGAGAGCGCGATATTAGCTTCAAAACAGAGACAAAATCATTATGAGTCAATTAAACAATAACCAGACAAGGGGCATATCCCAATGGCAATCGGAGAAAATGAGAATGATTATTGCAAAGCGTTGGTTAGAGACTTGGGAAGTTGTAAAAACCAGAGATATCGAGAAAAGAAATTCGGTGTTAGAAGCAATGATGTCAAAGAGTTAGTTTTTAAGGAGTATATGCCGTGAATGCCTTCGAGCAAGTCAAAAGTTTAGCGATGATTAGTAAGGTAGAAGCCATCGTACATTCGTTTAGATCCCAGTTTCCCGAATGCATTGCCGATTTAAAGCCTTGGGTTAAAAACGATGAAACCAAACAGTTCAGAGATCCTAACTCAATTGATATTGGCTTTCATTTTCCCAATGCTCATTTTTCCTGTCGTTGTCGTAGCATCTTGATGCAAGTTAAAATTCGGCTAAACTCCGAACAACAAGATTATAAAGCTGTTGGAATCGAACTTTCAGGTTATGAAGCTTATCGAGAGCAATGGCAATTTTCTACTATTGGATATTGGCAATTTTCAGGGGCATCTAAACCTACATCACAGGCTCAAGAACTATTGAAACAAGTTTGTTGTCAAATTCTACAATTGTTTGATAATTCTCAAAGTGCTTATCGCGAATAATGAATCAATCATCATTATTAGGAGGTACCAATAGTGTCCAATCAAGATAAATATAATTTTCTGTATCCTCAAAATCCTTATCGAGGCCAAGTTAAACCAGCCAACTTGGTTTTTAATTCTAACTTACAAGAGTTTGCTCACAAAGTAAGCTATATTTGCAATTTACAGCCATCGGCACAGTTTTCATCCCACGTCCTTTAGGCGTGGGACGGGGCGTTTAAAATTCATCTCTATCTACATACTGTTCATTATTTGAACTCGTGTTTTACCATTTTGAGTTGCGAATCAACTTTCAAATTGCCTCAAATTAGTTGAGGAACGAAGCTAACTAATCGGCGGCTGCAACTTCGGCGCTTTCTACTTGAGTTTCGGCTAATTCGGCTTTGGCTTCGGCTACAATATCTTCAAGAGTTTCGCCGACTTCGGCGATGACACCTTTGCCTTTTTCATAGAGGACAATTCCTCCTTTAATAGTAGCTTTAGCTAAGGGTTTACCAAGTTTACCAGCAGCTACGGGAACTAAAACGGGCAGCAAGACAATAGCTGCAATTCCAGGAACACCGAGATCTTCAACTACATCTTCAATGTCGGGCATAAAGTTTTTGAGAGCCATATTTTCTACCCCCTTTTAATCTTGAATTAATCTCTTCACCTTCAGTCTATACTCATTTGTTTTGTCCCCATAGACAAATAGAGAAAAGGCTTCATCCAAAGCAATTTTTGTTTATAAAACTTTAATTTGAATCTCTTGTTTTGAGTAAGTACAGAGCCCTGAAACTCACAAAGAGCCTATTTGGCCAGAAAATGAGTGTCAATTAAACTATTTATTTCCTCTTGGTTAAAACACTTATAACGAGCTTTATCTGGTAAAACAACTAAGTTTGGAGCCGATTTACAATGTCCCATACAGCCAGTTTTTTTGACAGTTACACTATCCTCTAAACCTTGTTCTTGTAATTCCTCTGTTATTTTGGCATAAATGGCTTTTCCTCCTCGTTTCCAACAAGAAGATTTTTTACAGAGTAAAATTTTACCTTTTGGCTCTGAAGTCGTACCGTTTTTTAAAGCCGTATTATTTTCTAAAGTTGTACTGTTTTCTGAAGTCTTACTCTTGAAAAATTCCAGGTCAAAAGGCGGAGGACTAGAAGTTGGAGAAAGCACGGTTATTTCCGCGATTTTAAGCTTAATTTTGGCTTTTTTAGGGCAAATATCGACTTTCCCTTTGACTTCCAACTTGACGTTAGGGTAAAGCTGGCAATTTAATCTTTTATGCAATTTGTGAGGAATCTTAAAGCAAAAATTCCCTTTTGGGGTTTTCAACTCAAAACTTTTAACCTTCCCCTTTTTTTTTAAGACAAATTTACTGACTGTGCCGACTAAGTGGAATTCTGGAGCAGGAACTGAGCATTTAATCATAATTATTAGCAATTACTAAACAACTACATGGCAAGTATTGTTGGCAAAATTAGGGGCAATTGAAATTCAAATCACTTCCCCGAGAGAAAACCTAGACAAAGTAGGACAGGCTTCCCTACTGTAAGGGTTTGAAAGCGATAATTTTTCGGTGAGTGGGGACAAAATACCCCCTATCTTGGTACTTTAATACTATTTTTTACCGAAAAATGGGGGGTATTTTGTCCAAGCCTGTCCTACTTTGTCATAGTTTATTGGAGCCCCTTGGGTTTATTTGTTTCAATTTCTGTAAATACGTTACCTTCCACTATTGCATATTTTAAGCAACAATCTCAAAATATGATTATTGGTCTATTTTAAATTTTGTGACAAAATCTATAGTTGATGACTGGCAATTATTATAGATATTGACACATATTCAAAAAACCGCCATAATAAAAGTGTTGATAGTTAATAAGGAGTTTCAGATGAATAGAAATCAACGCCGTCAAAGAGCCATAAGTCGATTAGGGTTAAAAAACAGCCATTGCCACCGCCCCCAATCTTCTAGAACTAATAGAGGTGAGGGCGAGCAACAAGAAAATTGGGCACAGCTAAGAAATCGAAGACGAGAGCAATATCGCCAGTTACCATCGATTTTCATGGTAATAATCACCCATAAATTAAGTCAATTATTTCTAGAACAAAGCTCAAATTTTTCTTGAATATCAAGTATTTGCGAGGGAGAAATGTCTTTAGCCTGGCTAAAATATTTGGTTTAATAGTCCATTAACTGCTAAGATTGATATCATAAATCAAGAACTCTTTTAGAGCCTAAAGTTGGTAATTGACCAATTTTAGGGGATGTTGAGCCTTGTAACTCATGACAGAGTCCATATTTTAAGGGTCTTGAAATTTGCTCATCACGGCACAAATAAACCAAAATGGTTGATGCCCAAACCTTTCTCTCTCCTGTAGAAGTGACTCACAAGCAGTACGAAGCTCTGCGAGCTTACTATGTGGATGGACTACTTTTTCAGCGTCAGGCCAGTGGGTCGTAAACCTAAAGACAATGATGGCAAGTTGGCGGTTTTGATTGTGGCACTGCGCAAGCAGCAGCACTCGGTGCCAGAAATTAAAGCCCTTTTGGATACCTTGGGACACTCGGTTTCCGAAGGATACGTCTCCAAATTGCTCCGGCAAGCTGGATTTACTCGTCTGCCGCGAAGAACTCAGACATCGCGAGAGGTCAAGATAGCAGAGGTGAAGCTAGAGGCTCCTCCCAGTCAGATGTTGACTTATGTCTCGGAGTCATTTAGCTGCCAAAATAGCTTGGGGTTGCTCTGCCTGTTGCCTTATCTCCAACACTATGGCATTGGTCAATTGCTTGAGAGTTCGACCTACCCAGAAAGGAGCGCGAATTTCTCGCCTCAATTCCTTGCTGAGTTTTATCGCTCTGAAACTCTCAGATGTACGACGTTACAGCCACGATGATGTCTGGTGTATGGATCGAGGACTGGGATTTTTCGCGCTTTCTGAATGTACTGCCCAAGGCGTCCTGGTTGACCTCTTATTCCCACCGAGTGACCCAAGAGATGAACCTTCAGTGCAAGAGAGGATTGCATGGACTCTGGCAAAGTCAGGGACTCTTGTCGGATACGGCCAATCTAGATTTTACCACCCTGCCCTATTGGGGCGAGAGTTCGCACTTGGAAAAGAACTGGTCAGGCAATCGTCATCAGGCTTTGTCCAGTATCCTGGCGGTCCTGGCTCAAGACCCAGATTCTGGAATCATTACCTATAGCGATACCAATGTTCGGCACGAGTCCAAAAATCAGGTGGTTCTGGAGTTCTTAGATTTTTACGGCACCGACAACTCTACGGAACTGAAGTATCTAGTATTTGACAGCAAATTCACTACCTATGAAAATCTGCGCCAACTTGATGAGAAGGGAGTGAAATTTATCACCATCCGTCGTCGGGGTGAGCGCATCATCAAAGAACTCGAATCCCTTTCGGCCTCAGCCTGGAAGACCCTCCGAGTCCCGAAAGCGTGCTTCTAGTTCCCGTCTTCTCAAGGTCTAGGAACAACACCTGACCCCCAAAGACTACGGTCAGCCATTGCGTCAAATTGCCATCTCCAGTGGGGGTCGGTCAAAACCAGCACTAATCATTACCAATGACTTGACACTGCCCACCGACCAAATTGTGCGTAAGTATGCACGACGCTGGTTGGTGGAGAAGGGCATCTCTCAACAGATCGAGTTTTTTCATCTCAATAAGCTGTCTTCAGCGATGGTGATCAAGGTGGACTTCGACCTAACCATGACCCTGCTGGCCTACAATCTCCTACGTCTGTTAGCAGCTGACCTCATCGGCTATAGCCAGGCCACTCCGATTTCTCTCTATAATCAGTTCCTGCGGAATAGTGGCCATGTCGAGGTTCTTCCTGAAGCGATTAAAGTCTACCTGAACAAAAAACGGCATCTGCCCACTCTCCTAACGGCAATGGAGCCATTTCAAAATACTCACCTTGACACCCATCATGGTTTGAGCCTTCAATTTTTCGGCGAAACCCGCTCCTAAACACGACTTGGAAGGTTATAGCGCTCGCTATAACCTTCCAAGTCGTGTCCTAAAATCTTTGGTGCTTTTTGTGCCATGAAAATCGATGTTCATAACTAAAACTTCAACTTCTGCACTGCCTGGCGTTTAATCTCCTCCCCTCTCCTGTCGTACTTAGCAGTAGTCATCGGGTCAGCATGACCAGCTAATTTCTGTACTGTCACAATATCCACCCCTGCATCTAGTAAATCACTACAAAATGTCCTGCGAAAATCATGGGGAGAGAAAGATTCTACACCAGCTTGAGAAGCTCGTTTCTGCACCACCAACAACACCCCTTGAGAACTCATGTGTCTAAATTCTATTGCTCCACCCTTTCTAATAGGACACAAGATATACTTCGCACGGCTATAATCTGCGCTTTCTCAAAGGACTGTCTTCCCAAGCTAGCTACTTTTGAGGACAAGTCAGAAGAAGGAATGAAGGGTGGAGAGGGGGCTCCCTCGCGCCCTCTCCACCTAGTTAGTTAGCGGACAATATCCGCTAACTAACTCGACTTCAGACTTTCAGAATTTGAGACTTCTCAAAAGTTTGAAATCTTAAGGTGAGCAACGAATCTAGTTCCTTCTTATGCTTCAAATGAGCCTCATCCAGACAATCAGATATGGCTGAAGAAAACTGAGAAAAATCTTCATAATACTTGGCATATAAACATTTCTTTTTCACAAATTTCCAGAGCCTTTCAATCAAATTCAAGTTAGGAGAATAGGGAGGTAAATAGAGTAACTCGATTCCCAATTCCTCTGCTAAATTTTGGACTACTTTACATTTTTGATACCGAGCATTATCTAAGACTATCGTAAAGTATTAGGAGAGATTCCTGCTAATTTACTAATTTGGTGATGAGGCAGTTTTTGACTTTTTAACCAGAGGGCTTCCATCTTCCTCTGCACTCTCGGATGGAGATGATGAAATCGCTCACCCTGAGAGAGATTGTTGCTCTTCTTTGCTAAATTCAAGGTAAATCATGCCTTAGTCTTAGCTTTGCTCCTTGTTTTGACTCTTGGCTAGATTATTACCTTTGGAACTAAAACGCAAGTTTTGACCGTGCGAAGTATAGCTTGCCCAGTTAAAACCGCGCTCGTCAATGTGAAGAAGTAAAGCGTGAAAGTGGCCCTCGACTTTGAGGACTTTTATGCTCAGCGGAGCGTGGAGCAGCCAGTGGCGAGTGATGACCTGTTAGTGCTCACCACTGATGGCAAGGGTATTGTGATGCATTCAGAAGATCTTCGAGAGGCGACTGCTCAAGCAGCCAAGAAATCCTCATCCTCCCGTCAAACTCGATTTAGTCCGGGTCAGAAGCGACAACGGAAACGCATGGCCACGGTTGCCTCTGTGTATAGTGTACCGAGATATGAGCGACAACCTGAAGATATTATCGGGGACCAACGGGACCCCCCAGACCGACCAGCTATTCATGACAAGGGGGTATGGGCTAGTGTCCGCCAAGATGCCAAGACAGTGATTGGTAGTGCCTTCAGAGAAGCTACTCACAGAGATCCCCACCATCAGAGAGAGTGGGTAGTGCTGGTGGATGGAGAGCCCCATCAGTTGAAGACTATCAAAGCGCTCGCCAAGCACCAGGGTGTGGAGGTAACCATCGTGCTCGATTTCATTCATGTATTGGAATATATCTGGAAAGCCGCTTTTTGCTTTTTCCCATCGGGGAGTGAAGCCGCCGAGGCTTGGGTGCAGGAGCGAGCCTTACGAATACTACAATGGATTTGCCAGTGATGTAGCGGCAGGAATTCGGCGGAGTGCCACCCTTCAAAACCTATCCTCAACGGCACGAGAGAATGCTCTTCAATGTGCTGACTATTTGTTGAAGTATCGTCAGTATCTTCACTATGACGACTACTTAGAGAAGGGATACCCCATTGCTAGGAGTGTAATTGAAGGCACTTGCCGTCCCACCGTTAATGACCGCATGGATATTACGGGGGCTCGCTGGCGACTCGACCGAGCTGAGGCCGTACTGAGGATTCGGGCTCTCAGAGAAGCGTGGCGACTTCGACGAATATTGGTCATTCCATAAGATGCAGGAATTCCAGCGCAATCATGTCAACAAGTTTCAGGACCCTGAAAGATTATTAGCCATTTAATCTTTTACTCCAAAAGAGCCGCACCCAAACCAAATTGTAAGCAACCAAGGCCATGGAAAAAGAAAAGAGAGCGGCTCGGGGATAGCCCAAAGTCTTGATTTCACAGTGAAATGTTTCCGTGGCTACCTGAAATAAAGTTTCTACCTTCCAACGCTTTCGATACAACTGGGCCACCAACACAGAAGAGGCATCGTTTTCGGGTAAATTAGTCAACAAGGCGATTTCGGTCTCCCCATCCCGCGTGGGCTGCTCCAATTGCACCACAACCCGACGACAACGACAGGAGTGACCTTCATAACTGACCACTCCGGTTTGTTCAAACACCTCTCCACCTTCAGTGTGGCCTGACCATACCAGTTCACTTTCCCCTATCCAAGGAAGGTTTTGATGTTGGCGCACTAGTTAATTGACTTAATCAGTGTCTGCGATCGCCAAAAAGTAATAAATCGTACAAGCTATATAGAGCAGGGCTTTTAGATACTTTTGTCAGTCAATCAGTTGCTCAGGCTTTTCTCCCACACGGACAATGACTAATTCTAGAGAAGGAATAATATAGTTCTCATTCCGCACTTCAGTTTGTAGTTGGTAAAAAGTATGGGTCTGAATGCAGTTTTTATCCTGGCTCGGCAACCAGGAAAAGGCACTCAAAGCGCGACAAAATACTTTGAAATCAAAGTATTATCATTAAGCGATAGTTATTGATAATAAATGGGCAAGAAAATATTATTTTTCGCTCTTTTGGAGTTTAAAATATTAAATAAAACTCTGAGGAACTAGCCAGATAAAATATAATATTTTTGACAATGCTTGGAGAAATAATTAATAGTTTCAACTCTAGAATCAGTGAGATTGACAATTTGCTTGACCCCATTTAAAACAACTAGATGAACACCTTGAAAACATTGAAGGTGAGGGATGCTTGCGGTCAGCAAGCATATCCAATCACCTTGTTGAAATATCCAACGGAGAGTTGGTTTGTCTGTGAGTTTTCCTAATTGATTTTTAACTCCTGTCTGGTTCTGTTTTAAATTCGCTCGTTCGTTGTCTTTGACCAATAGTATAGACCAATAAAGATAACCCCATGTTTCACGCCATAGTTTCTATTCTTGACGGATATTTTAGCAAAACTGAATCCGCAAAAAATAGCGGAGCGCCCGCTCGGAGGTTCCCTCCGAGTAAGGACGCACCAAGCAAAGGATCTTTGAGAAATCTAAATCCTCTTTCACAAGATTGTTGTCCGATAGGATGCCGTAAGAATATCAGAGGGACTTAAATTCTCTAAAACATTAGTGGCTAAGATAAAACGACCCGCTTTTTTCTTTTCTTCTGCTATTTTTTCAGATTTTTTCTCGAAAATGATCGTAGCTTTATAAACGGTCTTCTTGGTTTTCTTATCTGTTGGTTCATTGATTATTTCTACTATTCCTATTTCATCTATTATCCCAGCTATTATTCCTAAATGATTAATTGTTTGAACTTCAATATTACCCGCTTGATTCATTAAAACAAAATTTTTACATTATTTTTATTAGAA
>JASJEK010000228.1 GCA_030064915.1 Xenococcaceae cyanobacterium MO_234.B1 | reverse complement strand
TAGCAGAATTAGACCCTAGTGAAGACTATCTCGCTTTTATTGTTAGACCCAACAGTTTTTCTAGTTTTCGTGCTGCTAGAGAACTAGCTTGGGGGCAGGGCTTTGACGTAGGTTGGGAACCTCATAAAACAGAACTTCCTATCGTCTTTGGTTCGGGAGGAAGAGCGATTAGGGTACAGTAATACCGTTTCTCTTTAAGACAAGCTAGAGATGAAAAGCAGAGGGAGCAGAGGAAGCAGGGGAGGCAAAAGGGAAGCAATCAACAATCAACAATTAACAATTAACAATTAACAATTAACAAATGAGAATTTTTACTAACTTTATCAGTTCGGTGATGTTGGCGATGGGAATAGGCGCGATCGCAATTTTCTCGATTCAGAATATTAAGCCAGTATCTTTAAAGTTTCTCGGTTTTGAATCAATCCAGTTTCCTGTAGGGGTTTTGCTAGCCTTTTGCGCAGGGATTGGTATTATCCTAGGATCATTATTACCCCTACTATGGCAACAACAGAAACAGACTGACAACTATTTTTAATTAAGTATTTTTAATCAAGCAATACTGCCTCTTTTTCTGGCTTCTTTGTAAGAAGTTCCCACATTTCTGAGTCCAGCACGAACTAGTTGTTGTTCGAGAAGGGCAAAAAAACGAGCGCGATCGCTGCCCCTAACTACTGCTTGATTGTGGGATTCTGCTAAGGCGACAGGATAGCCATATCCTTTGTGTACCTGTGCCAGCATAATACTTAGAGATTGATTGAATAATTGAGAATCTTCTACTAGCCATTGAGGAACTTCAATGCGAGCTATTTCTGAACCAACATTGACGTAACAAAAATAAACCTTTTGTGATTCTTCGTATAGTTCTAGAATGCGTAAATTACTACGATATAGAGGGCTTCTTTGACCAGGTTGCAAACAATAACTCCAAAAAGTAGCATCTCTAAGAGGAGTTACTGTTTGACAAGGATACTTATCTATCAATTTACCGCAGTTAACAATACAATTAGGATGATCATAAGGACAAGTCTGTAACCGCAAAAAATTAATTCCTTCCGTACTGCGAGAAGCACTTACATAGCCCATCAAAGGAATTTTAGTAGCTCTTAATTTTTCCCAAGCTGCCAAAATCGGGGGTAAGATTTGCTCTCTAGCTTCCTTAGGTAATCCCTCTAAAAACCAATAAATTAAAGAGCCGTCCACCATCGCTAAATTAGGAATATCTTGATGATTTCCTGGAGGTAAAACCCATTGACAAGCCATATCTGCTAATATCTGTGCTTCCGATACAGTTCGCCTATAACTCATCCATTCTTCGAGGCGAATTCCCCATTGTTTAGCAACATAAAGGTCTTTTTCTTGATAAAAAACTTCAGGCAAGCTATCTAGCAGAGGATGTAAACTTTGACCATAATGTAACATCACCCTTCCCACATTAATGAGGTAGCAATAGGCAATTTCATGATGAGAAGGGGAAATTTGCGACCCATCAGTGGCAAAAACACTATGCTTATAAGGTACTGAGGGAATATCAATACAACTGTCAAGAGTTTCAATAGGAGTAGCTGCTGCAAATAGCAGGCGATCGCGCCACTTGGCTAATTCCTCTACTAAGATTTCTTGCTGAGTTATGGCTTGTTGTTGCAGACTTTGCGCTTTTTCAATTCTTTGACGAGAGACTAGAGCCTCTTTTTGTAAATGTTGGCTGATAGCAGGAATTTGTCCCGCTATTTTAGTAAGATCAAGCATATGAATAATTGATAATTATTAATAAACTACAATAAGAGACTGAAGAATCAAGACATATTTTATCTATCCAGTTAGGAGTAACTTCGTCGTGGAGTCCCGATACAACGCAACAGAAATTGAGCAAAAATGGCAAAAAACCTGGGCAACATCAGGTATAGATCAGACACCAGAAGCAACAGACAAGCCCAAGTTCTATGCTTTATCAATGTTCCCCTATCCATCGGGAAATCTACACATGGGTCATGTACGTAACTATGTAATTACTGATGTTATTGCCCGTCTTAAAAGAATGCAAGGTCATCGCGTATTACATCCTATGGGGTGGGATGCTTTTGGGCTTCCAGCAGAAAATGCAGCGATCGAAAGAGGAATTCCCCCAGCAAAATGGACTTATGAAAATATCGCCCAAATGCGATCGCAACTACAAGCATTAGGATTATCTCTGGACTGGGATCGAGAAGTTACTACTTGTTCTGCTGATTACTATAAATGGACACAGTGGTTATTTTTACAATTTTTCCAAGCAGGGTTAGCCTATCAAAAGGAAGCAGCAGTTAACTGGGACCCTGTAGATCAGACAGTACTCGCCAATGAACAAGTTGATAGTGAGGGATATTCTTGGCGTAGTGGTGCAAAAGTAGAACGGAAATTACTTAAGCAGTGGTTTTTAAAGATTACTGACTATGCAGAACAGTTACTACAAGATTTAGACAAACTCTCAGGATGGCCAGATCGGGTCAAAACCATGCAAGCCAACTGGATCGGTAAATCTGTAGGAGCTTATTTAGAATTTCCTATTGTGGGAAGAGAAGATAAGATCGGAGTCTTTACTACTCGTCCTGATACAGTATATGGGGTGAGTTATGTTGTACTGGCTCCAGAACACCCTTTAACACTCCAAGTCACTACACCAGAACAAAAAAAAGCAGTAGAAGCCTTTATCAAAGAAGTAGCCAGCGAAAGCGAAATCGAAAGAACCGCAGAGGATAAACCCAAAAGAGGCATTAAAACTGGAGGAATTGCCCTTAATCCTTTCAATGGCGCGGAAATACCCATTTTAATCGCCGACTATGTTCTTTATGAATATGGTACAGGAGCAGTAATGGGTGTACCAGCCCACGATACGAGAGATTTTAAATTTGCCAAAGAAAAGAATTTACCCATCAAAGTCGTAATTGTCCCCGAAAACAATGTAGGGGCGATTCGCGAATCGCCCCTACAGAATGCCTATACTGATCCAGGTATTATGGTTAATTCTGGTCAATTTGATGGCACAGCTTCAGAAGCAGGTAAGACCAAAATTATTCAGTACGCAGAAGAAAAGGGTTACGGTAAAGCTAGAATTCAATACCGTCTTAGAGATTGGTTGATTTCTCGCCAAAGATACTGGGGTTGTCCTATACCTATTATTCACTGTCCTAGTTGTGGACAAGTCCCTGTACCAGAAGCAGATTTACCAGTAGAATTACCAGAACAATTAGAATTTGGCGGAAAAGGTGCTTCTCCTCTAGCTAAATTAGAAGCATGGATGAATGTTCCTTGTCCTAGTTGTGGTGAACCTGCAAAACGGGAAACCGATACTATGGATACCTTTATTGATTCTTCTTGGTATTTCTTCCGTTATACCGATGCTAAAAATCCTGACATTGCTTTTGATAAGAATAAAGTTAATGACTGGATGAGCGTCGATCAATATGTAGGCGGTATCGAACATGCGATTTTGCACCTACTCTATTCCCGCTTCTTTACTAAAGTTCTGCGAGACAGAGGCTTACTCAATTTTGACGAACCTTTTGAGCGCCTTCTAACTCAAGGTATGGTACAGGGCAAAACCTATTTTAATCCCAATAAGGCTGGTAAAGATAAATGGATTCCTACCTCGATGATAGATCCTGAAAATCCTCAGGATCCACAGACAGGGGAACCACTAGAAGTCTGCTATGCTACTATGTCCAAATCAAAGGGGAATGGCGTAGCCCCAGAAGAAGTTATCGCTACATACGGCGCAGATACGGCGCGGATGTTCATTTTATTCAAAGCACCACCAGAAAAAGACTTAGAATGGGATGATGCTGATGTAGAAGGGCAATTTCGCTTTTTAAACCGAGTCTGGTCACAAGTTACAGAATGGGATAGTTCTCAGGTTACTTCTAATAACCCAAAAAAATTAAGTAAAGCCGAGAAAGACTTACGGAGAGCTATCCACACTGCAATTAAAGAAATATCTCAAGATTTAGAAGGAGATTATCAATTTAATACCGCAGTAGCAGAGTTAATGAAGCTTAGTAATGCCATTAAAGATGCTAAATGTGTTGATTCTCCTGTGTATCAAGAAGCAGTCGAAACCTTAGTGCTGTTGCTTGCACCTTTTGCACCTCATATTGCTGAAGAATTATGGCAACATTTAGGTAAAACAGACGAAGTCGAAGCAGACTCCGCCGTCTCACGGCGGAGTACCTTCGACTCTGTCCATCAACAAAGTTTTCCTGTATTTGATTCCGATGCTTTAGTGGTCGATGAGATTACTTTAGTAATTCAAATTATGGGTAAAACTCGTGGCACAATTCAAGCACCTGCTAACGCTGATAAAGCAACCTTAGAGCAACTAGCAACTGAATCAGATGTGGCTCAACGCTATCTGGAAGGAAAAGAAATTAGGAAAGTAATTGTTGTTCCCAATAAACTAGTGAATTTTGTCATTGCCAAATAAATAGTAGGGTGGGCAATACCCACCTTACATATTACTTTAGACCACATTAACAAATTATCTCGAATAGATTCGAGCCATTATTTCTGAAATAACTGCCGACTTAGCATCTGCATAATTTTGTATGTATTTCCAAGTTTTTTGAGATAGCTTATGTTTTGTTGCTTCGTATAGTCTCATATCTTCAACATGGCTTCTTAACCAATCACGAAAGGCTATCATACGCTCAATTGCTTCACAGCCTGCACTAAACACATGAAGATTTGCTTTGGGATCTTGTAGCTTTAAAACACGATGCTCGTACCAATTTGGTTCTCGAATCTTAAGTATATAACCCAATGTTTCTAGCTGAGGTACGTAACAAAACTCATCAGATGAGTCTGAAACTGCCAATACCATATCAATAATTGGTTTTGCCGAAAGTCCAGGTACAGAAGTTGAACCTATATGTTCCAGCAGAAGTACTTTATCTTTTAAAACATAACTAATTTCTTTTTCTAATTCAGCAAATATCGATGACCAAGCTGGATCGTAGTTGGCAAGATGAATCTTATTATTTAAAATATTAGGAACACCAACGGTAGCTGAAATGATTTCTTCTTCCGTTAAAAGATTATTTAATGCTTCAGTTTTTTTAGCCTTTTTGTTCATTATTAAAACATTTAAAAAAGTTACCAAACAAACAATCAGTAGATCCCAACTCAGGCGATCGCCATCATCTTCAAAAGTGATCGCTTATCTAGTTTCAAAAATGATTTGAGAGAACTTACAAATGACGGTGGGAGATTGTCAGGTTTTCCAGGACAATTGTAATCACGCCAGTTGACCAACGACCAATGACAAAAACATTTACATCAATAATTTCTCATATTAATTAGATAAAAAATCTGCTTCAGTAAGATCATCTGCAAAAACACCAACCACCCTAGCCAAGACTTCTCCAGTTTCAACAACCGCAATTTCAGTACTGTTAGCAGCATCATTATCTGAGATCGCCAATTGACCAAAAGTTAAACCACCTTCTAAAACTAAATAGTCAATGTCATCTTGAAAGTTAAGAATGGTATCAATACCTTGACCAGAAGCTATAATAAAGCGATCGCTATCTCGACCACCTTGAAGTAGATCATTTCCTGCGCCACCATTGAGTAAGTCATTTCCGCGACCACCTTGAAGCACATCATTTCCCGCACCACCATTAAGTAAATCATCGCCCCAACCACCTTGAAGTACATCACCACCTTCCTCACCTAGTAATGAATCATCGCCCCGACCACCTTGAAGTACATCACCTTCTGTACCGCCAAGCAGCCAGTCATCGCCTCTTCTTCCTTGGAGAATATCCTGTCCTCCTAACCCTCTAATAACCTCATTAGTTCTTCTACCTTGTAATATGTCTGATTGACTTGTACCAATAATTTGGAGGATGTCTTCAGTAATAGTTAAATCAGCAAAGTTATTCTCCAGATCAACAGCATAGTCATCTCCAGAGAGTAGTTCGACCGAAATAGTTTCATCAGGTTCGAGAAATTCATCTGGGAAAGGGACTACAACTAATCTAGCTTCTGTTGCACCTTCGGCAATGGTAACAGAAGAAATAACATCAGGAAGGGGAATAATATTAACTTCTTCAATATTGGTACTGGCTTCGAGGTCAATATCCACATCCCTAGAAGTAGGATCAATATCTGTATCTCCTGCTTGAAAATTGATGGTTAAACCTCCTTCGGGAGCAGGTGCAGATAATTGAAACACAAAAGCACCAGGTTCAGATTGAGCTTCGGATAAAAAAGTATCAGGTTCAGCAAAAACCCTAACTTCAGGAATTGGAGTCGTTTCGACTAATTCAATTGTGAGGCGAGCCACTTCGTAACCTGGCTGGTTAAAATTAGAGTTAGCAAATAGTGGTTCTCCGTTAACCAAAAAATCCACTGCTCCCCCAGTTCCAGCAGGTTGTAACCCAGGATGGCGTTGCACCGTACCATTCTCATCAATACCATTGGCAATCTCTGCTAGGGTATAAGGAACATTAACAGGGTCTTCATCGTTAACTTCTGTACCTGCATCCCAGACTTGGTCACCAGTAATTGTCAAATTCCCACCGATAAAATTCCCCTCAGCATCAAAAATTTCAATTTCTGTCGGATTGTCATTGGCAATAAAAGCATCGTTACTAGGAAATAGCATAGATGCAAAGCTAAAATAGCGATTGTTGGCTAGATCGTCCCTATCTAAAGTAATTTCCTGAGAAATAGTTTCTCCTGGTGACTGTCCCAAAATAAAGGGTAAACTTACAGGATTAAAGACTGTACTCTGAACTCCGCCGTTAGCTGCTGCGGGACTAAGAGCAAATTCTTCTGCAATTACATTATCAACAGATACAAGCTGAGTCAGATCAAAGCCTGTTGCAGTGGCACTTTCAATTAGAAGTTGGTCTAAGTTGGGTATATGACTTCTTTCTAGTCCTGTTATACCGTCTTCTGCTAAAGATTCTAGTGCGCCAGAAGCGGATTCTCCCTCATTAAAAATGTCAAAACTACCATCGTGAAAAGCCACCCAAAAAGGAGCTAGTCCAATTCCCTGTTGGGGGGCTACATTTTCTACTGTTATTCTAAGGGTGATTTCAGACATGACGCTATTTACTTGCCCAGATTAAGATTTGACAGTTATTGGCAAAGTCGAAGCCTGTTTGATCTTGCAACAACGGAACAGCTTCGACTTGTCGTATTAAAATACAGAATCGAGAAGAAGTAGAGAAAAATATAATTTATTGTTCGCTGTTTTCTCTTCTCTTTGAATAAAAATCTCAATCATGAAATAGGGGCTTTTTTTAAGCCCCTAAGTAAAATCTATGTTTATAATTCGATTGCTCTAAAATTAAATTTTTTAGTTGCCACTACTAGCAATCGGAATAACTCTTCCTTCTACTCTTTCACGATAAGGTTGAACCGCCTCACTATAGTCAATAGGTAAAACTGCCACTACATTGTCGTGGGGACGAGGAATAATAACCCAAGATTCTAAGGTTGCACCTTCTGCTTTTTTCACAGCTTCAATTCCGGCTTCCATAGCTGTTTTAACTTCAGAAACATCACCACGAATATTGATATTGAAGCGCGCGCTACCAACTCTGATATAACCAACAAGAGTAACTCGCCCTGCTTTTACCATTGCATCTGCTGCTGCGAGTATGCCTGGAAAGCCTTTTGTTTCAATAGATCCAACCGCAGGTTGCGCTGGCATAGAATATCTCCTTAAGCTCAATTACAAAATTAATAAATGTAAGACTAACCGTAAGATTACAATTACAGTGTATGACCCTTAATTTTAGCTGTTATTAACATTTTTGAATATAGGCATTATGAACGGAACTGCTCCACTTTTTCTGTATATTCAAGGGGTAAGACTGCCACTACATTATCAGGGGGATTGGGTACAGTATAGTGGGTCATCACCTTGCCTCCAAAAGTTTTTTCCGCAGCCATTAGACCTGCTTCCATAGCAGGTCTCACTTCAGAAATACCACCACGAATCACTACAATAAAGTTACCTCTTTCTGCTTTATCAAAATGAACTATGGTAACTCTACCACCTTTAACCATAGCATCAGCAGCAGCCAATACGGCGGGAAATCCTAAAGTTTCAATTACTCCCACTGCTTCTTGTTGAACCATAATATTTCTCCGATAAAAATATTTCTCTTATAAATTGGGAAAAGTTTTGCGAATTTAGTTTTAAGTTTTTAATCATTAACTAAAACTAATTACCGATCAGTTAACTAAGCCGTATATTTTAATCGATTATAAAAACTTATAAATCCTCTTGTAAATAGCCTTGAATGAAAATGTCCTCTTCAATCGTTTCCAGACTAATCTTGTCTAATAATAGAGCTTCCTTCATCTGAGTTAGTCCTAAATCTCCCACGGGAGAAGGCGCAGTTTGTCCGCCGATAATTTTAGGAGCAATAAATGCCATAACCTTTTGAACTGCTTTATCTGCGATCGCAACTGCGGCTAAGATTCCTCCACATTCCCATAATACTTGAGATAATCCTCTTTGATACAAGTGATTCATTACAGTTTGGGGAGTCACTGTATCTAAATTAATAATCTCGACTCCCTTGGCTAATAATTTATTCTGTAGTTGAGGATTGCTGTCTTGTTGAGTAAAAACTAAAGTTGGTGCAACATTGGTGTCCCAAAGATTACATTCTTCTGGTAAATCGCAACTACGAGTCATGACTATTCGTAAGGGGTTATGTTCTGTAACACCGTGAGTAGTAAGATTGGGGTTATCTTTCCTGACTGTATTACCCCCAATAATTACCCCATCGCAAGTACTGCGTAACTGATGCACTCGATGACGAGAAGCTTTACTAGTTACCCAAGCACTATGTCCTGTAGTAGCTGCAATCTTACCATCTAAAGTCATGGCATATTTGAGGATACCAAAGGGTTGTTTATGAAGAACACGATGAATAAATGCTTCATTAAGTTGACGACAAGCTGACTTTGCGACTCCTACTACTACTTCTATTCCTGCTGCTTTAAGTCTTTTGATCCCACTACCAGAAACAAGAGGATTAGGGTCAACCATTCCCACTACCACTTTAGCTACTTTTGCTGCGATGAGAGCCTCAGTACAGGGTGGTGTTCGACCATAATGATTACAAGGTTCAAGATTGACATATACTGTCGCACCTTGGGCTTTGTCTCCTGCATCTTGTAAGGCAAATATTTCTGCATGAGGTTTTCCTGCTTCTGGATGATATCCTTGCCCTACGATGTTGCCATCCTTAACAATAACTGAACCAACTAAGGGATTTGGGGCAGTTTTGCCTAGAGCCTGTTTGGCTAATTCGATGCACTTATGCATCATGGTTTGATCTAAATTCATCAAAAAAAGAAAGTTATTAGTTTTTATGTTTATTTTTAGTATTATATTTTTTATGAGTTATTAAAGTTTAACTGAAATTAATTTAAAAAATCTCTAACATTTTTTAGCCAAAGTTGTTTGTCTGCTGTAACTAATAATTGATGTCCTGCTTCAGGAAAAATGACCATATTTTTCTTGATATCTAAATTGTGATATAAGTCTTCTACTTCTGAAATATCAACAATGGGATCGCGCTTTCCTGATAAAATCAAAGTGGGACAATTAACTACTTTTGCATCATCCACTGGATTGTGAGCAAAACCATTAAATCCGTGTTGAATACCACCCCAAAAAACAAATAGTTCTCCCATAATAAATGGCGGAATAGAATAAATTTTTAATCGGTTTTTAACGGCATTTAAAAGACGGGCAAAGGGTAATTCTAAAATAATCCTATCAGGTTGAATATTATGTTGAGCAATTGCTCTTAAAATTGCTGCACTTCCCATAGAAATGCCATACAGTATTACAGGTTTTTGTAAATTTAATTCTGGAAGATAATTAACTACTAATGTTACATCTTCGGCTTCTTGTACTCCAATAGTTGTTTTGTTGCCACTAGAATCACCAGCCCCACGAAAATCTACTAATAAAGTATCATAGTTGAGGAGATGAAATTCTTTTGCTGAAGCTAATAAAGAACTTTTGGTACTTCCTTTGCCATGAAATAGAATTACTGTACCTAGAGGATTAGAATGGTCTGCTCTAATCAACCAAGTATCCAACCATTCTGCTTCATTAATAGGAATTCTTTTACTAATATATGTAAGGTTAAAATCTGCTGGCGATTGATAATTTTCTGGTCGAGGTATACCAAAGCTAATATTCCTATAACTTTGATAATGAGTCAACAGATAAGACCCTCCATAACCCATTCCATTAACGGCCAAAAAACTGATAATTATCGTTTTAAATAATAGTTGTTCCTGGATTATAAACTTCATTAAATTATTAATTATCTGGGTAATTTTAGTTGATTTATGCTTAGTAAAATAACCTGAATTTGACGAGGTAAAAAAATAGAGGCAATGGTATTGCCTCTAAAATAATTAGTGGTTTCTAAGCACCTCTTCTTGCAGGCTAAGGTGTACACACAAGTAATTGGTGATTTACTCATATTGATTAAGAAACAAACTCTAACAACCTCTTCTATTCACCCAGTCAGTCTCAACTAGCTGACCAGCTTACTTGTGTTAACTTACAGGTTGAGGTGGATTAGTTGCAGAGGGTTTACGGCTAATTACTTGGTCAATTAAGCCATAATCTTGAGCTTCCTCCGCAGACATAAAGAAGTCTCTTTCGGTATCTTCTTCAATTATTTCTAGAGGTTGTCCTGTGTGGTCTGCTAGATGTTGATTGAGTTTCTTTTTGAGATAAAGAATTTCTTTGGCTTGAATTTCAATATCTGTAGCTTGTCCTTGTGCGCCACCAAGGGGTTGATGGATCATAATACGGGAGTTGGGGAGACTCATCCGTTTCCCTTTCGCCCCTGCACTTAGTAAAAATGCACCCATGCTAGCAGCTAACCCAATACAAATAGTGCAAACATCGGGACGAATTAGGTTCATCGTATCAAACATTCCCATTCCTGCGGATACCGAACCTCCAGGGGAGTTTATGTAAAGATAAATATCTTTTTCGGGGTCTTCTGCTTCGAGGTAAAGCAGTTGGGCTACCACTAAGTTAGCTATTTCGTCATTAACCTGTTGTCCCAGGAAAACAATTCTTTCCCGTAACAGACGAGAGTAAATATCAAACGCGCGTTCACCACGACCTGAGGATTCAATAACGGTTGGAATCATCTAGTTTTTATCTTGTTGCACTTTTCTTAGATTGTAACGATATTTGTCTCAAAACTTCAGTCGATACTCAAGTTTAGCTTCATAAACTTGTCGGGTATTATTGGCATCTGTAGAATCACTTTGAGGTTTAATGACGTTAGCGTCGTAAATGCCTAGAATATAAAAATTGCTGTTCCCCAGCCTAGAATATACTTCTATGAAAGGTACAATTCGAAGATAGTCTATCCCGATATTTTGTCCCACGTTCACAAAAAAATCCTCTACTCGGTACAAGAAGCGTCTTTCAAGCGGCTTAAAGACGAATTGACTAAATGCTAGATCTAACAAGTTGCCATTGTTTCTTCCATCCGAGAATAAAGATAAAGATTGATATCCCAACAGATTCACGATTTCTCCCTCACTACGGAAGGGTGTGCTAGAGAGAGTAATCGCAGAAACATTTACTAAATTGCGATCGCTTCTAAGACAATCATCTAGCTTTTCTAATTCAGCATTGGAATAGGTATCCTTTTCTGCAATTGGCAAATTATCAGGACTAATGTCACAGTTACCAGTTTGGGCAATTGCCCCTAATATCTCCTGAGCTGTTCCATTAATGTTCACTCTTACATCTATTTTTTGAATTCTGTTTGTTTGCGAAATATCATCGAGAACTTCATTGGCTTCTGGATCTAACTGTCGAAGTTGTCTGTATTCGTCAACGTTTGTTCTTAATTGAATATCGAGAGAGGGATTGGTAATCTCGGTGTCGGGATTAAAAACAATAAGATTATCCCGATTTCGCACTACGGCAAAGTCAGTGGTTAACCAACCTACAACCCCTCCCACTAGTTCTAGTGTTCCTTCTCCCTTAAGTTGACTGATATTGTTGAGAGTCCCATTAACATTGAGTTCACCCTTAACTTTGAATCCATATATATCTATAGGTTGCAAAAACCCTAAGTCAAATAGAGACTTTTCTGGAAGTCGAAACTCATCTAATTTCACGAAAAAATCTTTAGCTACAACTTGATAACTAGATTCAGAATTACTGTTACTATTATTATTATTATTATTATTATTATTATTATTAGTTGCTTCGGATATTTCTGGGTCTTGTTCCGACTGATTCTGGGGAATAGAGACTTCACCATCTTCTAGGGCAACTTCTCCACTAATTACGGGTTCTAAAGCTGTACCAGTCAAGATGATATTTCCAGCAACACCACCCTGATAAAGTTCTTGGAGTTCAATATCTCCAGGAGGAATATTAATGGTTAAAGGATTTTCTAAGTTGTTGACAGCATAGAGAAGGGGAAATTGTCCTGTGACAGATAAATCCTTGTTTCCTATTGTTCCATTGAGACTTTCTACGTCAATTACTTGATTGTTGAGAGTGATTTTACCAGTAGCAGTTAAAGTTTCATTAATGTTAGCAATTTTAATTTCGGCTTGGTTGAGATTAACTTCTCCTCTATCTTGGATATTGTAGATAGGGATTTTTCGGTTGAGATCGATATTGGCAGTGGTTACTATTTCTACGTTGCCTTCTCCTCCAATCCAAGTTAAATTATTTTGGGTTAATGAATCTAGAACGGTAAAAGCTTCTGTGGTGAGTTTGACATTTGCCGTTATCTGATCATTTACTTGAGGTTGAATGGGATAGGGTACGGTAGCAGCAATTTGTATTGACTCAGGACTAGTAATATTAAAGTTGAGCTTTTGATCTTGATAGCTATAATCCCCAACAATATTGGCGGATAGTTTTTTTTGGTTGAATGTGCCATCGGCAAAGACGATATTTCCTGCTAATTCAGGTTGGTCAATAGTACCGGTAAAAGTACCTGTAATATTAATTGCTCCTGTAACATCCACAGGAACCGTGATTAACTTAGAGATAGTATCGACAGTAAGGTTATCTAACTCAAATTTAGCATCTTGTCGCTCTGGGTCGAATTTTCCTGTTGCGGAGAAAGTTGCATCTTCTAGTTGTAATTTAGCGATGTCGAGATTTAAAATCTGATCTTTCAGATTTCCTTGTAGTTGAATTTGAGGAATCGAAATTACTTGGGAGTTTAGTTTAACTAAACCCTGAGAAGGAACTATAGTTGTAATGGTTTTTTGGGGTTTCCATTCCCAGTCTTGAGCGTTTAGGGCAAAGTTAATCTCAGGATTAGTAATATTTCCGGCAATGAAAACTTCTCCTGTATAAGCGCCTTGAATATCTAGTTGAGTCGGGATTTTAAAATTTATTTGGGCTGCTGCAAGCTTCTGTAGCTGTTTTTGGATATTTTCTAACACTTGGAGTTTATACTCAATCGACTTTCCTTCTGTCTTGATGTTCCTGAGTTTGATAGCTTCAGAAGTAGCAAAATCGGAATGATTAAATAAATTAATTGCATCGGCAATTCTGAACCAACGAAGAGTAGTTAAGATATCTTGAATATAGGCTTGGGGGATGTTTAATTTACCTTGGATTTGTCCAGAAGTTAAGTTGATACTACCATTAAAGTTATATTCACTTTCTTTAAGGAGTAAGGAAGCGGTGGTTACTTCTGCCAAGTTGCGTTCTGAATTGTACTCAAAATTAGAACTAAAGCGGTCTGCTTCAATATAATCCACTCCTGGCTTTTCCACAGTGATATTGCCTTTTGTTCCCAGAGAAAAGAGATTTATCCCCACATCTCCTGTCAAGATTCCTCCTACAGGAGAGTCTAGTCCGACTGGTTTAGCTGGAGTGATATTTAATAAAGCTAGGGGAAAGTTGACAATATTAACCTGAAAAATATCTCCTTGACGGCTTCCGGTGATAATAATGGAGTTATTTTGATTGTCTTGAAGGCTTTGATCTTGAAGGCTTTGATCTTTAAGGCTTTGATCTTTAAGGCGGAAATTGAGAATAGTAGGAAGGTAAGGAAAAAGACATCTACTACTAACACAGGGTTCTGCTACTGCTTCTACAACATCTTGTTGTCCGCGAATTGCCAGGGCAATTTTGGCATTAGGATCGATATTAATAGTTCCCTTCATCACAGGATCGAAGACAGTATCGTTAACCGCCAAGTTATTGAGGGTGATATCTCCTGTTAAGAAAAGATTTCCTGGTTGAGTGGGATTAGAGATGAGGTTTTTTCCCTGTAAGTTTCCTTTAAATTGAGCTTGACCTAAGATAGTGGGGATATTGGTTAAAGATTGCTCATTATTGCTCCTGAGCAAGTCTTGTAGGGGTAGATTATTCAAGTCAAGACTAGTATCCACTGCTAAAGCTACATTAGCGATATCAGGTAAGGTTTGTAAGTTGGATAGGACAATATCCCCTTTAGCATTAAGATACTGCTGTCCCATGGTGAGGGTAATTTTATCAGCTTTAAGGGGAATATTCTCTTGTTGGGTAATTAGGGGTTGAATATTTCCCGATACTTGAATGTTAGTATTAACTCGCTCTAAATTTTCTGGAAGTTGAGGAGATAGTAAAGAGGGTTGGAGATTATTGCCTTGGATGTTTCCTTGCCACTGATTATTTTGTAAGCTTCCTTGGACGGTGACAATTCCTTCTGCAACTAGTAAGTTAACCTTTATATTAGTAATAACAGTACTAAGATCGGGTTTTTCTTGCCAATTAAGTAAAGGTGCGATCTGACTGGTCAAGTTAACCTTACTAGATTGAATCGTGACAGGTGTAGGTAGGTTAGAGATGTATTGATTTAAAACAATAGTTCCAGTATTGGCATTCGCTTTAATTTCTCCTTGATTAAGAGTAGTGTTTATATTGACGGGATTATTATCTACATTGAGATTGATACTGGCTATTCCTTGAATCTTATCTGGTGAGATAGCATCTAGCTTTCCTGATAAGGTAGCTTTAGCGTTATTTACTGCAATAGGACGGTCTAAATTGATTCCTTCTAGTTGGAGTTGAGACAAGAAAGGAGTCAAGTTTAAGGAAGTGGCTGCGATATCGGTTTGCCAGGTTTTCTTCTCTAAATTGCTTGTTGCTTCAACCTCGATCTTGCCTTTTCCCACTTCTAAAACAGCATCTTGCAATAGGAGATTGTTGTTAAAGAAAACTATTTCTCCTTTTCCTCTAATGGTTTCTCCTGAAGTCTTAGCTTCAGGTATGCGCAATTGTAATGATACTTTAGGATTGGCTATTGTACCTGTAGCTGTTCCTTCACTCTTTACATTCCCCACAGTAATATTGTCAGGAAATGGGTAATAGGGAAACAAGATCGCTTTTGTAGGTAAGTCTGCCTTTAGGGTAAAATCTAAAGGCATCTTAGTAACATCAATTTCTTGGTTATTAGCTAGGCTCTGTTGTAAGTTAGTTACAATTTCTCCTTTAACCGTAACTATTCCCCCTACCACGGGAATAATCCGTAAATCTTGGAGAGTAAACTTATCTAAATCTGCGGTAAAGTTAGCAGATATAATTTCTAGGGCTTGCTTATCTATAGTTAAAGGCTTAGTATTACTGATTTTTCCTGTTATACGAGGTTGCTTAATCTCTCCCCGTAATTGGATATCTCCCTTAACCTCCCCTGTAACTGGTATAGGTAATTCTGTGGCGAGAGTCTTGGGTAAGGTAGCTAAATCAAAGGGAAGAATTGCCACATCCAAATTGTAACCCTGTTGTAAATCTACTGCTCCTGAAACTTTTGCTGCTATTGTTTCTATCCTGGCTTCAGTCTCTGTGACTTCAACCTTTTTCCCTCCAAACCGTAACCAAGATTTCCCTTCTATTTCTCGACTCCCAACATCTCCCCTTACTTCGCCTATGCTCAATGTGCCTTCTACATTAGCAGAGGTAAACTCTTCCCAAGAAGGGATATTAACGTCTAAATCCGCATTCACTACTCCCTG
>JASJEK010000227.1 GCA_030064915.1 Xenococcaceae cyanobacterium MO_234.B1 | reverse complement strand
CTTCCAACCACCTTGTGGTACAAACTCAAATTTTTCTACCACAGTTCTACCACAGGTGAAATGACGCTAGGGTAATGCTTTGGAGCGATTTGTGGTACAAACTAAGCAATTTTCAACCCCTTCTAGGGGCCCCATGCCTTCTTTTTACCATCATGGTCATTGTCTGGAGACCAAACTAGATACATTTCCTGGCAGCAATATCTCCTATCTAAAACTAGATATCCCCCCTAAAATATTTTGAAAGTTTGTACCACAGGTACTATTTTGAGATACTCGCCTGTCATATTCTGCCAAAATTAACCAAATACTGCCAAAATCCGCGACTTTACCTGTGGTAGAAACTGTGGTAGAAATGTGGTAGAAAGTTGGAAGTTTGTACCACAAATTGTTTGTAAGTCATACAGGGCAATAACTTCGGACGGCACAAGTTTGTACCACAAATTTTATTATTCGCGCGAAAATCGCGCTGTTTTTGGGCGAGAGGCTCCATTTCCTTCACTTTCTTCCATTTTCTGATTTTTGCGCCCAATATCACCATGATGGAGATGACGATGCGAGTCGGCGGCAATGGGCCTACATCAGAATTCCTGCAGCAGAAAGACGAAAAAAGACACAAAGCAAAAAGCTCGTGTCTAATCTGTAACTTTGATTAAAGTGACTTACTTGACGTACTTACCTTCGTCTAAGACTCCATATAATAAACTTTCTTATGCCCGATTCCCTCTATACGCTTATTCCCGTACTTAAAACCCAATTTATTAATCAAGACATTATGGATCTTCCCACCAATAACCTTTTCCACGCGCTGACTCGGACGAGCGAGAGCTTGTACTCCAAATACTTTATGAGCAATGTAGTACTTGGTCAGAGGGCATTTACAGTCTTCTACTGAAGAATATTCTGATTTCCATATGAAATAACCTAGGGATCTTGCGAAGGGAGAGCACTTCTTTCATCAACTTCTTCAACGATGTCCAGACAACGACGGTCTCATCATCAAAGGTGAAACGATTCATACTGACGTTGTATTTTATCATCTCATAACAGACGTTATCAAATGCTTTTTGGACGACAGGGGCTCGTTTGCGTTGATTTTTGACTTTCTTCAGATAGTTAAGGTACTTTTTGTAACGTTCCTGATGGGTATCAGAAACTTCTTCCGGCAGAGGATAATATTCATCTGTTTGTTTTTGTAGTTTATTAGCCTCATCAATCCAGGCTTTAACGAGACGGTATTTTGCCGGGATTGTCTTGTCGTTAATATCTATCTTGAGAGAAACATTGATATCGTCATTATCAATATTGGCAAGATTCATTAAGAAATCAATGGAGTTTTCCGGGACTTCTTTCACATATTCATGGAAGTCCAGTTTCAATGAATCGAAGAATTCTGTAGCAGAAATCTCTGAAGTTAGTGACTTTTCACCTTAATTATCTTGTATAATAGATTCAGGAACATTGTTTTGATCTAAATTTTTTGCGTAATTTAAGTTCATTTGTTTCGTAATGTAAATTGATGTAAATGTTCATGTTTGTTCCTCCTAACTTTGATAAATTTATTGGAATCTCCTTAGCAGCTCATTGATGTGTCACCATCAAAGGGCTATATTTTTTAATATCTAGGCAACACTATTTTCTTGCCTCAGAATCTCCTCGGACAAAATCATTCTCGCCCAAGAGGATGGAGATAACTGTTTGGTATTTGCAGCTTTTTCAATACGTTCTTTGAAATTACTATCGATGCGAATGCCTAATAGAAGGCTTTTAGCTTGTTTTGAGTTGCTCATGTGTTAGCGCTCCTGGAAACTGTCTAACATAATTATACAAGATTTTATGTTGTTGCTGTTATATTAAACGCTAAAAAGACTGTGGATTACCTTGCCGCACTATCTCAAGCAAGTAAATATTAAAGCGATGGTACAAGTAATGCCGGATGCGAGAGACGTTGAAGAGATACTAAGAGATACTTCCCTCGACAATGATGGTTATGGCGAGCAGGTTCTCGCTGATGTACTGTAACAAACCATTAATGAATCTTGTGAATTGGGCCCATTTTGGGACTACAATCTTTAATATCGCGCAAAATTTAATACTTCAGAAGCGCTCAAACCCTGACTCTATCTACAATGGGCGATACTGGATTTGAACCAGTGACGTCCTGCTTGTAAGGCAGGCGCTCTACCGCTGAGCTAATCGCCCTATTTATTTACCTAAACAAGAATAACATAAAACATTGTTTTTAGGTAGCAAAAGTGAAAATAAAGCTCTAACTTAGGTAGAAACTATTTGAGTTTTTTAGTTTTTTTGTGCAGTACACTTGCTTTCATACAGGCTAAAAACCTAATTCTCTCTAAATTTGTTGGATTTAAACAAAGCTCAAGAGTTTGTTTCTTAGAGCTGATTCGTAAAGTAAATCTTAAGAAGCTAATCTTCGGGTCATTAAACGAATTAGTGAACCGTAAATCATGGCGGTACTAAGAGAGCGTGTTTGAAAAATACCAAAGGCGAAGATTTGAGGGTATAACCATTTGCTGAAACCATTGATTTTAGGTCTCAAATCTTCGCCTTTTACAAGGGGTTATAGAATTCTCAAACACGCTCTCTCAGGTCATACACTCGGACCAGATGCCCTCCCAATTCTTCTTCAAATCGATGCCAAGGTTCATCTTCACTTCATTTAACCCAGGACAGCTTCGAGACGGTCGTCATACCATTTCTCAAAACTAGCTAAATATATAACCAAGCTATTAATTATTACAATTAATCCCTGAAAGTACTATATTTATTAGCTTTTAGCTTTTTATTTTTTGTTTGAAAATTTAGGTAATCAAATGGGAGAAGATGGTTTTAATTTACTCAAAAAAATTTATGCTCCTAATGCTCCAGAATGGTTACGTTTGATTCCTGCCGTAGAAATCCTCAGACAAGTCTGGGTTCAACAATTTTATGCGCCTGTGGACGGAAAAGTGAAATGGCGATCGCATGATTGAGAAGTCTCCTCTAGACAGAGCCCCCTGAACAGTTACCTGCCGTTTATCCTTCAGTAGCAGCAAAAAGTTCCCTGGATTCTTGCTTAACTTGACCAATCATTGCTGCTTGTTGCAGTTCAATGAAGGCTTCTAAATCTTCTAGCTCGTATTTATTTTTTAACATTAAGCGCAGTTGCTCTTCCGCCTCCACGGTAAGATAACCAGTGTTTAGTGCTTGATACACTACCTCACGAATTAACCCCACTTTTCTTTGCTCCTTGCTCTTTTTTTTCCTATGCTACAAAAAATTATTAGATATGATTCAAATAACTACGAAAATTTACGGTAGTCATTGAGTTTGAGACGCGGATACTAGGTAGCTTGCTCCTCATCCTTAACGTTTCTTATAAAATAATCAATTTCAGTTTATAAAATCTTAATAAAATTTGGGTAAAGATTTTGTACTTTAGAAGACTTTTTTATTTTTTAGATGAAGAAGATATAATGTATCTGTAAATTTAACTAAGTAGTATTAATAAGTGACTAAAGTAATATGCCAAAATAGCTCAATTGGTAGAGCAAAGCATTCGTAATGCTGAGGTTGTGGGTTCGAGTCCCATTTTTGGCTTCATTAGTTGTTAGTCGTTAGTTATCAGTAATCATAGCCAAGGTGTACCTCACGCTTTCGGAGAATTGCGATATACTTATGCAATCTCAATTAAGACTTTTTCTTCAAACTCTTGACGATTTGCCAAAGGTCTAAAAATTTGCTCCATTTTAGTCAATTCAAAAATATTTTTTACTTGTTCACTTAAAGAGCAGATATAAAGTTTGCCATCAGCAGCATTCACTGCTTTCAATGTTGCAACTAAAGCTCCAATTCCAGAGCTAGTCATAAAGGTAACATCTTGGAAATCAATAAGTATAATTTTGACTCCTTTTTCTAACAACGATGTAATTTCTGATCTTAATAAATCTGCATTTCCTTGACTTAATATTCCAGATGGTTGCACAATTTCAGCTATAGTTGTCATTGTATTTTTCTCTAATTAAACTTTGTTTTTAAAATTTGGCCAAAATAATCAATAGCTATTGAAAATAAAATTATGATTATAAAATTGGTTTTATTTAGGGAGACTATTTATTTTCTTGTTCAAATATTTATAATGGAGATGATGTAGAAATAGCAGGGAGGGGAACATACATTTTAATTATTAATAAATAATTGCGTTCCCCATCACTATTGATATAACCCACGTGCTCGGCTGTTTGTTCCAAAATTTGTATTCCACGACCATTTTCAGCATATTGATCTACCCCTTGAGAAACCCTAATTTTTTGTTGCTCAATATCAAATCCTGAACCCCAATCCCAGATTTTTAAAATAATTAACTGGCTCAAAATTATTACTTCAATATCAATAGGAGTTTCTTTAGGTAATTTTTCGTGAGCATGGGCTAATACATTATCAAAGCCTTCTCCCAACATAGTTTGACATTCTATCCAAACCTGTCTTGGAATAAAAGGTTTTCGCAATGCTTCAAACCAGCTAAGTACTTTATCTAGAGATTCATAATTACTATCAACTGATAGTTGATAGTACTGAAAAAATTGAGCATAGGTATTCAACTTTAACACAAGCTTCTAATAGTTTCTTCAAGACTATTTTCATAGTTTATTGTTTCTGATCTTTAAAGTTGATTAAAATTCCTTAGTTAAGATTCTTTGGTAGTGAGAAAAACTACAATCTTTTGCTGTTTTTAATGCAACACTTGTGTTACAAATTAGTTTCCACATATTAAAATGAAAATTATCTTAGAAAAAGTTTTTGAGAGTGTTTTTTTGGGTTTATTTGAGTATTCAATATCATCTAGACAAGTTGATAAGTATTGAAAGCTCTACCGTTATAGTTCCCAAAAACTCTGAGATAAATAACAAAGAAGTCAGGAATCTCGTAGAAAAGCAACCCCGTCCGTAAAAGGAGGGGCTTGTGAATCTAATACCTGACCAGCCTAAGTCCAAACTCGGACTACGTTAGCGGTAAGAATGAGACTTTTCTAAAATTCCTAATATTTTTATATTATTTGTCCTAAGTACTGGAGGTAGCTAGTACCAAAATAAGAGCGATCGCACTTACTATATAGAAATTGACAGCAATAAATTTACTATTACTTACTTGTTGCGGTTGGTCATGATATTTCATCACTCGCTCTACCAATTGATAGGCGAAGGGGAAGCTGATAAAGATGAGTAATGCCTTGAGGGGTAAATAACCGATCATAACTAGGAGAATTGTCACTAAATAAATGCTTAGGGTCAGACCTGTTAAAACAATTGCTCCTCTGGCAGTACCAAGGCGTACAATTGGCGATCGCTTTCCTGCTGCTAAATCGTCTTCTACTTGGTGAAAATGGGAGCAGAAAAGAATAATTGAGGTACTAATGCCGATAATAACGCTGATTCCTAAGCATTGCACAGAAAAAGACTGAGTTTGGGAGTAATAGGCAGCAGATACAGCCCCAGGACCAAAAGCGAAGAAACAAATAAACTCTCCTAGTCCTAAATAACCTAAGCGGAAAGGAGGTCCCTGGTAAGTATAACCCAAAGCACAACAGAGAAGTACTAAACCCAAAACTGTCCAATCTTGTTGCCACCAACAGATGAGAACAATACCAGCACAACCCATGACAAGACAGAGATTGCTAATCCCAAACATCAGTGACTTATTTCCTGTGAGATTAACAACAGAATGAGCTTTATTGACATCTATACCCGTATCCGCATCAAAAACATCATTACTGATATTGAGCCAAGCAATAATTAGAATTGCCGAAGCCAGAAAAGTTAGACAAATTTGTAGATCAAAAAGACGGGTTTGGGCAAATGCGATCGCTGTTCCCACAGCAATTGGTACTATGGCAACACTGTAGATGGGGGGTTTAATGGCAGCTAGCCAGAGTTTCTGATTGTCCCTAATATCTTGGTTGATCGTCATGGAAATCTTTAAAATAATGCTTACTAGTTTGGAGTCTAGTTTCTATGATGTGTTTTACCTTGAATTACTGAATTATCAAGATATCTGCGCTTTTTGTACCCTATCAGGTCTGACCGAAGGAGTTTACATAGTTTCACGAAAGTTCACGATTAGCGTTAAATCATGTAGGCTTAAGGCAATGTGTGTATTTTTCTCTGGTTCAGAGATTTGATAGTCTAATCTATGAGACTTGACCCTATGAATTCCGAATTCTGAATTCTGAATTAAGGTGCAAACCTTCTCCCAAGCCAGTCCAACTCTGAACTCTGAACTCTGAACTCAATTTGACTGGCTGTTGATGGAGGATATATTCCCCAAAAGGTTTCGTGGAGAGATCACAACAGTCATGGTCATGGCTTAAAGTAGTTAGGAATGACTTATAATCATTATTACTAATTTTTGTTTAGTTATTATTAACTAATAACAAATATCTTTTTAAATTTTGTGATAATTTTCGCGTTGATTTTCCATTGGAATGACACAATCTAACCTCTCAATACCCCTAATTTCTCAAGAAAACAAATTTATTATCGATAGTACAGAACTAGATAAGTTTTGGGATAATCAACCTCTATCATTTTCAGTGACAGAAAAGACTAAAATTATTAGTTTTATTCATAAAATTCCTGTCATTGACCCGTTAGCTTTCTTAAATAAAGTTGCTCATTACAACACCATACATTTCTATTGGGAAAATCCTAGCAAGCAAGAGGCGATCGCAGCTTATGGAATAACGCGAAAGTTTCTTATAGAATCATCATCTAGATTTCAGCAAGCGCAAAAATTTATTCAAAGTTGTTTTCAGCAAACTACCATTAAAGGGGATACCAGTTTAGCAGGAAATAATCCTTATTTATTTTGTAGTTTTACTTTTTTTCCTAATTCTGATGAGGATACTGCTTTTCCTGCTGCTACTGTTTTTTTACCTCGTTTTCAAGTTGTTAGGAAAAATAAAAACTGCTTTTTTATTGTCAACTATCCCTTAAAATCTCCTCAAAAAAGACAATCAATATTATCGCAAGTGCAACAAAAAATTAATAGTATTGATTGGTCACAATATACACAGTTGGTAAATAGCAAAATTACTGGAGAAAACTTTGATAATGAAACTCAAGCAGCTAATGCTAATCAGGAACATTTTAAATCAATAGTTATTTCTGCTTTAGATTCTATCGCGAAGGATGAATTTAGCAAAATCGTTATAGCCAATGCTACTGATATTACTTCACCTGTTCCTTTTAGAGTTATTGATTCTCTCAATAATTTGCGATCGCGTCATCCTGACTGTTATATATTTTCTACTAGTAATGGTCAAGGAAAAAACTTTATTGGAGCTAGTCCCGAACGATTAGTTAGTATTCAAAATCAACAACTAGTTACCGACGCTCTTGCTGGTTCTGCACCTAGAGGAAAAAACACCACAGAAGATGTAAAATTAGCTAACTTATTACTCAAAAGCAGAAAAGAAAAAAGAGAACATCGAGCAGTTAGTGAATTTTTAATTCAGCGTCTCCAACAAATGGGTCTCAAACCCTATCAACTACCATTACAACTACTGCAATTATCCAATATTCAGCATCTTTGGACTCCGATTTATGCTCATTTACCTAGAGATATTCATCCTTTAGAGATAGTAGCTCAATTGCATCCTACTCCTGCGGTAGCTGGTGTTCCTTCAGAAATTGCTTGTGCCAAAATTCGTCATTACGAACAATTTGATCGCTCTTTATATGCTGCTCCTTTGGGGTGGATTGATAATCGAGGAAACTGTGAATTTATTGTGGGAATTCGCTCCGCACTAATTGAAGGAAATCATGCTCGTTTGTATGCTGGAGCAGGGATTGTTTCTGGTTCTAATTCTGATAAAGAATTTGTCGAAATTCAATTAAAATTGCAATCCTTGCTTAAAGCATTAGTTTGAATTGAGCAAAAAATAATTATCAATTATCAAAGATGCTTGATTTTCGTAATGTCAATACTTTGTGGAGTTCTATCTTAGTTGAAACTTTAGCTCGTCTGGGATTAACTACCGCAATTATCTGTCCTGGTTCTCGTTCTACACCATTGACTATCGCTTTCGCTAGTCATAATGATATAGATACTATTCCTATTCTTGATGAGCGTTCCGCAGCTTTTTTTGCTCTGGGTAAAGCCAAGAAAACAGGATTACCTGTAGCTTTAATTTGTACTTCAGGGACAGCAGGAGCTAACTTCTATCCCGCAGTTATTGAAGCCCAAGAAAGTGGAGTTCCCCTAATTATCATAACTGCCGATCGCCCGCCAGAGTTGCGTAATTGTCACGCAGGACAAACTATAGATCAAGTCAAGCTATACGGTAACTATCCTAATTGGTATGTAGAACTAGCATTACCAGAAGCTAGTCTTCCCATGTTGCAGTATTTAAGGCAAAATATCATTCAAGGTTGGGAGCGATCGCAATTCCCCTTTAAAGGAGTAGTTCATCTTAATCTACCCTTTCGAGAACCTTTAGCTCCTATTTCTCAATCAGATATTATCGTCAAGAAAGCAGAATTTCCTGTAACAGAATTTTTTAGTCATTTTTCTCTGGCTCCAGATTACAAACTGCAATCTTGTTCTAACTTTATATCTTATGACTTTATGCCACAGTGGCAATCTTGCACTCGGGGAATTATCATTGCAGGTTTAGCACAACCAGAAAATCCCCAATTATATTGTCAAGCAGTTGCCCAACTATCTCAATACTTAAAATTTCCTGTTTTAGCTGAAGCTTTATCTCCCCTAAGAAATTATTATGCTATTAATCCTTATTTAATTTCTACTTATGACTTGATTTTACGGAATCAAAAATTAGCAACTCAATTAGTACCAGAAATAATTATTCAAATTGGGGAACTTCCCACTAGTAAGCAATTGCGTCAGTGGCTAGAAAATAATACTCACTCTAGATACATTATTGCTCCAAGAGCCGACAACTTCGATCCTCTGCACGGAAACACAATTCACTTACGAACTGATATTCAACAAATTATTAACAATGTTGAGTTTAATTTTAAGGCTAATAATAAGTCATCCTATCTTGAACAATGGTGTGATTTAGATCTACAAGCTAGGGAAAAAATAAATCAAACAATGGAATCTTTAGAAGAATTATCTGAAGGAAAAATAGCCTGGTTACTCAGTCATACTTTACCGCCTAAAACATCAGTATATCTTGCTAATAGTATGTCAGTGAGAAATGCGGAGTTTTTTTGGTCTCCTAACAATAAGTGTATTACGCCTTATTTTAATCGGGGAGCTAATGGTATTGATGGTACTCTATCTTCAGCTTTAGGGATTGCTTATGGTGATGAAAATACGGTTTTATTAACAGGAGATTTAGCCTTACTTCATGATACTAATGGATTTTTAATCAACAATAAATTCCAGGGAACCCTAACAATAATTATGGTAAATAATAAGGGTGGTGGTATTTTTGAAATGTTGCCTATCGCCGACTTTGATCCACCTTTTGAAGAGTATTTTGCTACTCCTCAACAAGTTGACTTTGCTAAGTTATGTGAGACTTATAATATAGATTATGAATTAATAACTAACTGGCAACAGTTCCAAAAACTATTAAGTACCCTACCGAAAACGGGGATTAGATTGATAGAAGTACCTACTAATAGAAAGCTAGATGGAAAATGGTTAAAACACCATCTATCCCAACTAGCCCAAGATTTAGTATTAACTTAAGTATTAACTTAGTATTTAAACTAATTGACGGAAGGTTTTTTTTTCGGATAATTATTCCGCCTTTTATTAATTTTCAGGCTTCTGTGGGGCGATTTTTCGCGACGACTATCATATCGACGGTTAGGTTCATCTTTAGAGTTGGAGTCTTCCTCATTGTAGATATCTAAGTAAATAGATTGATCCACATTAGCAGCAGTAGTTTTTAGTAAAGTCCTAATTGCTTGAATATTACGACCTCCACGACCAAAAACTTTACCTTTTTCTGTGATATCAAATGCAACCCTCAACCAAATTTTTTGAGTACTTGGTAATTGTTCACAATCTATATGAAGGGATTGAGGATCGTCGAGGAAAGGCTTTAAAAGAAATGATACCAGTCCCACATAATCAGGACTGGAGGCTGTCTTACTAGGCATTAACTTGATCGAATACTTTTGCTTTTTCGAGAATATTCCGTACTGTATCAGTAGGCTGCGCTCCATTTTTTAGTCTAGCAACGATCGCAGGAACATTAAGTCTGGTTTCATCAGTACGAGGATTATAGAATCCTAATTCTTCTATAGGACGACCATCACGACGTTTTTTACTCTCGATCGCAACAATACGATAACTAGCTTCTCGCTTCTTACCAAGCTTTTTTAAACGGATCTTAATCATGACACTTCAGATTTTTACTTTAACTATTTTAGGCTATTGCTTTAAATTTACAAACCAGCCTCTTATCTTACCACGATTTCATGGCTAAGAAGACTAAATTATCAGATTTTTCTCTTGATTGTGGCTTGATTAGGCAAAAGTTCGATTCAGATTTTCCTGAATAATGACTATTTTATCGAATAACTATCCTATTGCTATAAATAATCAGCGCTAAAATTTAGTTCTGATAACTTCTATAATTTTGATAAGTATTGACACCAAATACTATTTTTAGCATTAAACGATTCTTCTGACTTGGAGGAATTCCTTTATGAAAACAGTAAGGATTTTCCACAAATCCCAACCCAGCTTTTCCACATACGAACTTTAGATTATCAGTTCCATAATAGTTAATAATATCTTGATCGGAGCGTCCGGTAAAAAAAGAGAGTTGATGAGTAAGTTTTTTATTTTGATGACTTCCAAGAACACAGACATGAGGACCACTAGATAGATCCACATCGGTTAGATAGAAGAAGAATTGTATGGAGCGATAGTCAATAAGATCGTAATGAAAAAATACCTGAGCAAAATTCAAGCGATTAGCCAGCGTTGCTTCTGTAGCATAACTCCACCAAAGTTTAGTAGATAAATGTACGGGCTTGGCGTTTAAGTATTTAGTAGCAATCTCTAATAACTTAGGATCTGTTTGAAGTTGTCTTATAGCTTGACAATCCTGACCAACATTGGGATAATCACCAATAATAAAGATTTCATTGTATTTCTTTTCTGCTATTTCTTTTTCTATATAGGGAAAAGAAAATTCGGGGTTTCTATTACCATAACAATTTGAAGTATCAACGTAATCATGAATTTCTTTAACCAGCTTACTGGGTAAATTAATTCCTGAATAAAAACCATCTTTTTTAAAAAAATCAACAATTTTATCTTCCTCAATGCTTTCTAAACAAGAAATTTCTGGCAAGTTTTTGGGATTTTCATGAGGTTGACAAAAAAAATATGTAGACAAATTGCGAATGAACTTAAATCGGCTCAGGAAAAACATGAGCAGCCATTTATAATCTTTACAAGCCCATTTATAGTATCCTTTCCATTTCACCTCAAATCGTTTTAAATAGTTAGGCATACTTGAAAAATTCATACTTGTTAAAAAAATCATTATTTTTCTATAAATGTAATTTAGTTTAATACAAAAAAATATAAAATAAGAAAAAAGTAAAAGCATCAATGAAATTAATACTTTTACTACCTAATAAAATATGAACTATTAAAAAGATTTTGTCAATACTATTTGGTTCGTCCTAAAGACGAGTCCGTTTCCAAATCAGGGAAATTATTCTTTTATCTTCGCAAGTGGGAATAGGGCTACGTCCTGTGGAGTGTCAAAAACTCTTGTAAGTTTTCATAGGTTGCTTCTGGGGCTTCCTCTGGCAGAAAATGACCACAATCTAAACCTTTACCTCTGACATTAATTGCTCTTTTTTTCCAGCTTGCAATTACATCATATTTTTTACCAATGATACCTTGCTTTCCCCATAAAGCGAGCAAAGGACAAGTGATTTTTTTGTCCATATCTTCCTCATCATGAACTAAGTCTATATCCGCACTAGCGCGATAATCTTCACAACTACCGTGAATAGTTTTTTTGTCACTAAAACAGCGTAAATATTCCGCTTTAGCTTCAGCCGAAAAAGCTCCTTTCACTCTACTCCAACTTTCCAGACAATGGGATAAAAAATACTCTGGGTTATTACCAATTAAAGTCTCAGGAAAAGGATAGGGTTGAATGAGAAAAAACCAATGATAGTAAGCACTAGCAAATTCTTGATCGCAAGTTTTATAAAGTTCGTAAGTAGGGATAATATCTAATACTGCTAATTTAGTGACTCGTTGGGGATAGTCTAATGTTAAACGATGGGCTACCCTAGCACCGCGATCGTGTCCTACTAAATAAAATTGATCGTATCCTAGTTGGGACATTACTTCTACTTGCTCTTGCGCGATCGCTCTTTTACTATAGTTACTATGATCGGCTTTTCCTTGAGGTTTAGAACTATCTCCATAGCCTCGCAAGTCTGTCACTATCACAGTAAAGTCTTCTGCTAAACGATGGGCAATTTTATGCCACATATAATGATTTTGAGGATATCCATGAAGTAATAGTAAAGGATATCCCTTCCCACCAACAAAAGTATTGATTTTAGCTTCTGTAGTGTGGATGATTTGTTGTTTAAAATTAGCCAACATAAGTACTTGGGCAAAATTAATTTAACATGATTGTGAGGGTAGGTAATAGGCAATAGAAGATATTACGTGAGTTGCAAAATAACATCAACTGGAAAGCAGACTAAAAGGCTCATCCAGTCAGAACCAAGAAAATAAAATAGATATGGGTTGTGAACCAGAAATCTCGACCTTCCTTGGAAACCTAAAAATCTATTGGGAAGCCGAGTGCGTAGAAAGTTTTTCTCTACAAAAACAGGGGCTGGGCGTGTTCCTCTGTATAAAAAGCGGTAGTGGGAAAGACGACCGAGTGCCACGAACGAAGTTCTCCTCCTGTCAATGTGACGGGACCGGGAAGCCCACGTCTTTACCGCGAAGCGGTCAGCGTGGGTACGTCACAGATAATGTCTTGATAGAGTCAGCAAGGCACTTTGCCACTTGTTCTCGCCCCGTCTTATTATTGCGATTGACGACTCCCTCCGCTAAATTTTTTGCTCGTCTGAACGACTCGCTCAAAATTTTAACGGAGGAATCTCGCTTGAGCGATAAGCGAGATTCCTGCTTCTAATCCTCTTATCTAGCCCACTTTGGTGAGGACGCGGTTGCCGAACTTGGTTCGGCAACTCAAGACGTCCGTACAAACGAATGTATATTCTCCCACTGGTACTGACCCCGACAGAACGGTCGTCACGAGTGCCTGGGGAAACCCCAGGCAACGCGACCTCACGAATCCACAGGCATTTTGTTTTACTTCCACGATGCGCCCCACCGCAGAAGGATCTAAAGGCTTATTTGGTTTTCTTTTCCTTTTAGTTAGCTGCACGCGCCACCATTTGATTTCTAGGGTGGTATTTCCCGCGACGTGCCTAATACTGGGTGGAACTTCCTGAAATATTTAAATGCGCTTTACCGCTCAAGCTATTATACAACAAACAAATACCTTTATTTATGAAGATATTGTGTCTAAATTGTAAAGTTATCGCTGTTCGCTCTCATCTCTCGCTAAAAATCTCGCTCCCGCTCGATTTTCTAACGGGAGTCCTCCCGCTCACGTAGATAGACCGAGCAAGTTCAACGTGAATAAAAGCATTTCCTTGGCGATAGCAATAAATACCTTGTACATTCTGCCTACTGCCTAAAGATGAGAAAATTGTACCTTTAATGCCTTGATTGACGAAGTCCAAGCAGGCTCCGCCCTTCAAGGGCGGAGTACCTTGGACTTGCCGATTTAGCGGAGCGGATGGGGAAAGGTTATTCTTGTTATTAGTTTGAAATTGTTTCCCTAAAATTATTTCCTATCACCGAGTATGAATTTAAACCCATCCCAGTTTATTGCTACTGAACCTTTAGGAATTATGGGAGAGAAGGGAGAACAGTTAGTATGGGAAACAATCAAAAGTGCTTTTAGTAACCGCAACTGTTTGGGGTATTGGCGTTATCCGATTTTTTCTCCTGGGGGTAAGTTTCGTAAAGAACCTGATATTTTAATTGCTGATTATCAACTAGGTTTAATTATTATTGAAGTTAAGGCGATCGCGATAGAGCAAATAGTTACTATTCAGGGGCATCGTTGGCAATATCGTAATTTTTATACTAACTACGGTAATCCTTATCAACAAGCAGAACAACAATTATTTGCTTTACTAGAATACACCGACAGCGAGCCGATTTTAAAACAGCAAGTACCAGGAAAAGTTCTCATTGCTCTACCTTATATTACTACTGAACAATGGCAAGATAAAGGATTTGCTAAGTTACCCCATAATCCTCCGATTATTTTTCAAGATGATCTAGAGTCTGCTGTTTCTATTCTGAACAAGATTACTGAGACTCCTAGTATCAGAAGTAATCAGGAAATAACAGAAACTCAATGGGAATTGCTGCAAGGAATCTTAGCAGGAACACCAATTTATCAAGCAGATATTTCTAGTAATGAATCAAGCCATCGTAGTTATATCTTACAGCAAGTGCGATCGCGTATAACTCAATTAGATTTACAACAGGAGAAACTAGCTAAACAAATTCCTCCAGGGATCCAAAAAATCAGAGGGGTTGCTGGTTCTGGTAAAACTGTAATCTTGTGTCAAAAATCTGCTTTGATGTCTCTGAAGCATCCTGAGTGGAATATTGCTGTGGTTTTTTTTTCTCGCAGTCTTTATGAAACTATTACCCAACAAATAGATTCTTGGTTACGCTATTTTTCTCAGAATCAAGTCAAGTATGAACCTAAAACATCTAATATTAAAATACTTCATGCTTGGGGTAGTAAAACCCAACCAGGATTTTATCGGACTATTTGTCAGCAAACTCGCAAATATTCTCTTGCTGTTGCCGAAACCCAGAGTAAAAAACCTAATGAAGCTTTAGCAGAAGTCTGTCATCAGTTATTAATCAATACTACTATACCGCAAATTTTTGATGCTATTTTAGTTGACGAAGCTCAAGACTTATTATCAAACAATTGGCTATATCAAGACAAGCAACCTTTCTATTGGCTAGCTTATCAAAGTCTGCGTCCTGTAAATCCCATTCATCCTCAGCAAAAAAGATTGATTTGGGCTTATGATGACTTACAAAGTTTATCAGTAAAAAAAGCTCCTACAGTAAGTGAATTATTGGGGCAAACTTTAGCTCATTTAGGAACAGGAGAATATAGTGATGGGATACCAAAACATCTTAATCTCAATCGCTGTTATCGTACTCCCCATGAAATTATCAATCTAGCTAATGCGATCGCGTTAGGATTTTTACGCCCTCAAGGAATGTTAAGCAGCATTTTAGATACAGAAGAATGGAATAGTCTTGGTTATCAAGTAATCGAACAATCTCTAGATAAAAATCAAATAACTTTACAATATAATCCTACTAACAAAATTAATCTGCTTCGAGAACTATGGCAAGGAGATATTATACAGTTTACTCAATATGATTCACGGTTACAAGAATTAACTGCCCTAGCTAATCGGATTAAAAAAAATATTTATCGAGAAAACTTACAATGTGATCGGCAAATTTTAGTGATTCTTTTAGGAAGAGGTAGAGAACTCAGTTTTTTAGAAGAACAGACCGCAAAATTTTTAATACGTCAAGGAATTAATATCTATCTTCCTAGTTGTAATAGCTACAATTGTTTAGAAAAAAAACAGCAGAATAGTCAACCTAATAAATTTTGGTGGAATGGGGCATTAACTATTAGCAATACTTACCGAGCCAAAGGACAAGAAGCCGATATAGTTTATCTTGTCGGGTTAGATAATATCGCCAAAAATGAAAGTAATATTTACTTGCGGAATCAATTTTTTACAGCTTTAACCCGTACTAGAGGCTGGTTATATATCAGTGGTATTGGGGAATATGACTTTTATCAAGAATTAACTGCTGTAATGGCTAGTGGAGATACTTTTAATTGTCAGATTGCTGCTGAACCTAAAAGACATCTTAATA
>JASJEK010000226.1 GCA_030064915.1 Xenococcaceae cyanobacterium MO_234.B1 | reverse complement strand
CAGAGATTCCTTAGGATTGGCAGGTAAACCCCCCCTTCCTGTCACCACAAATTCGTTTTGTTCTTCTGCCATCGCACCACCAGCCAGACAGCTTTTTGCAATTAACCGAGACGCATCTACAATATTTGAGGGTAATTCAGTTAAACCCCGTGCCGGGTCAACTTCTAAAACTGCAATCGATACATCCCCATCTAATCCAAATTGGGATGATGCGCTGATATCGACAAATTCCCTACCAAAAAAACTATTAGTAGTAAGTTTAATATTCCCCCCATTACCTCCTTCTGCTGAAGCAATGATGTCATTATTTTGAGGAAAAGCAACAATCAAATCGGCATTTATTTCAACATTACCACCATTGGCTTGTTCGATTGCTTTAGCTGAGATTAAACTATTTTCTTGCAAAAATAAACTGCCATCAATATTTATAACAATATTATTCTGGGTAGAATCTTTCAAGGAATTATCAAGGTCTTTAAAGTCAGTCTCTGCTTGAATAGAACCTTGATTTTTGATTTCTAATGAATTGGCGTTAATTAATATTTGACCGACACTACCATCGGCATCACTACTAACAGTTAAAGTTCCCTGATTAGTAACTGTTAAATTATTAGTATTGATTTCTATAGTCCCACCATCGCCTTTTCCTCTTTTTCCAGAAAAGTTATTAATTCCGACTTCACTTTCAATTTTTCCCCTATCAATATTTACGTTTTCCGTAGCATTAATAGTTACATTTCCTGCATTTCCTGTTCCAAAAGTAGAAGTAAATAATTGTCCCTCATTGGTCAATGACAAATTTTTCGTATTAATTTCTATAGTACCACCATCTCCCACGCCCCCATCATTCACTGTATTGAAGATTGAACTTTCAGCAAATAAACCTGGTTCGGGGTTAGAACTTTTACCATCAATAGAAACCCTCGCCTCAGCATTGATAATTATGTTGCCCAAATCTCCCTCACCCTTAAAAATATTTTCACTAATTATTGCCCCATCAGTTAAGTTTAAAGATTGTGTATTAATTTCAATATCTCCTGCATTTCCCTTTCCCGCAAAAATTGTATTAAAGATAGCACTACCAGAACCATCTAGAGAAACTTTTGCGTCAGCATTAATAATTATATTTCCCGTATTCCCTTTACCAAAAGTAATATTGACTATTCTGGCTCCATTAGTAATATCTAGTTTTTTAGTATTTATCTCGATATTACCTGCTTGACCTTCTCCATTAACAATAAAACCAAATCTACCTAATTCTAAAGGTAATCCTACTCGATTAACTGCGATAGTGGGAAAATTTGCACCACCTCGTCGCGAATCTTGGCTACGTACTCCGTCAAAAACAACACTATCAATTCCATTAATTATAATATCTCCAGCTTGGGCATTAGAAGAACCTTCAAAGGCTCTAATTCCTGCAAACAGAGTACTGCCATCTTTTATTGCTACATTTTGACCTGTAATAATAATATCTCCTCCCCCATTGCCTTGCACCTCAACTGATGCGTCGTTAATTAATGAGATATTACTTAAAAGACTATTATTAGGAAATACTAAATTACCATTCGGTTCAATTTTGATGATTCCTTCCGTTGCTAATCCTCCCAATTGAATTTTGCCACCTAATGCGGTTAAGCCACCACCATCTAATATAATATTACCTCCGACTAAAGTAATATTTTGATTGCGAGCAACTTCTAAACCGACTAAAGTATTAACTGAAATTTGCTCATCTCCAAACCGTTCTTCTTTAATTAAATTAGCGCGATTAATAATCTTTCCTGGATTATTAGCTAACCCCAAACCAATCGGTGTACTAACAGTTAATATTGGTTTATTTTGAAGCTCATTAGCACTAAATTTAGTATTATCAGAAAATAAAATACTTTCAGCAGTAGTTCCTAAAAAAGAACCACCAATATTTAGTCGGGCATTTTCACCAAAAACGATTCCCGCAGGATTCAGAATAAATAAATCTGCTTGACCTACATTACGAATTAAACCATCAATCTGAGAAATATTACCGCCTGTAACGCGAGTAAAAATACTTTGGATGTTAGTTGGATTATTAAAGAAAATTTCTTGATTATAATTAACATTAAAGTCTTGAAAACTATGAAATAAGTTATTACCCCTAATAGCACCACCTTCAATTTTTGTGATATTATCAATATAATTTACTATAGAATTTTCATTTCCTAATGTTTTATCTGGTATTAACTGTGCTGATGTCGGATTAGTTAACAAAAAAGAAACTATCGAGGTGACAAAGCCTAGTTTAAACAAAGCTTTCATTTATAATGATAAATATCTATTATTATTTTATATTTATTAGCCAATAAAATGTTGACAAAATACTATGGCTTTTATTTATAATTTGCCATTATTCTATTAATAATATTTTTCCTAAAATAAAACAATGTTATTCATAAAAACTTAAATTATATGTCTAAAGAGTAAACGTTTAAGCAATATCTTGTGCCAAAGTATTTTCATCCTAAATTCATCTTCATCGTCAGTTATGGAGTACAAGAATAAGGAATTAACCAAGGAATCTCCAAAGTAGCTACTGGTGTAGGCTCAGCAGTTAGAATGACGTTGCCGTTAGCACCAATAATCCAGCCTCGTGCTTCGACAATTTCCTGGGTAGTAGAAGGGTTAGCTGATTGCTTTCTCTGATTGACTCTTTCTTCTTCTTCTTCCTGTGGTAAGCTTACCCATTCGGCAGGCAAGACTGCATCACCCCTCAGAGACTCGTTAGGATTGGCAGGTAAACCACCCCTTCCTGTCACCACAAATTCATTTTCTTCCCCACCAGCAAGACAGCTTTTAGCAATTAACCGGGACGCATCTACAATATTTGAGGGTAATTTGGTTAAACCCCGTGCCGGCTCAATTTCTGAAACGTCTATCGTTACAACACCCTCCAAACCCTCCTCAGATGAGGCACTAATATCCACAAATTCTGCCCCAAAAAAGCCCTTAGTAGTAATTTCAATATTTCCGCCATTTCCTTTAGAAGCCTTGGCAGTAATTTCATAAGTATTGTCGGTGGGGAAAGCCAGGATAAAGTCAGCATTAATAGTGATATTACCGCCATTACCTGGCCCTTGCGCTGTCCCCGCAGTAGCCGTAATTTTCCCGCTATTCTCAAAGCTCAAAGTATTTCCTACATTGAGGGTAATATTGCCCCCTTTGTTACTAGCAGTTTCCGCCGTAATCGAACCTTTATTCAGGGTTAAGTTCTCTGCTGTAAGTTCTATACTTCCCCCTTTTCCGCTACCGTCACTATTTACAGCTATAGTTGCACCATCTCTGACTATTACTGTCTCAGGTATTTGCTCCTTAGTTAATATACTTCCGCCGTCTTCTGTCGAACCTTCTTCCGTATTGGCAAATAAACCACTATCTGTACCAGAAAGGGTTACATTGTCGGCAATTTTTAAGATGATGTTTCCTGCTTTTCCTGTACCAGATGTTCGTGCTGTAATTGTTCCACCATTGCTGACGGTTAATTGTTGAGCGGTAATATCTAATTCTCCTCCCTTCCCTGCATCGAGGGTACTAGCATTAATTTCTCCTCCATCTTTGACGGTTAAGGTGGGGGTATTTATGTTTAATTTTCCTGCATCTCCTGTTCCTTCTGCTTGAGTAAACAAAGTGCTATTTACGGGAGTATCGCCAATAGTACCAGTCCCCGTTACTTCAACTGACTCTGTAGCATTAACAGTTAAAGTTCCACCCCCACCTTCGCCAAAAGAACCCGCTCTGACTAATCCTCCATCGCGAATACTTAAACGGTTTATATTTAAAGTTGCATTACCACCTTTCCCAGTACCAAAGTTGTCGGCAGATATTTTTGCACCATCTTCTACTGTTAATGTGCCAGTAGTAATATTTAATTCACCTGCATTTCCTATCGGAGAAATTAAACTACCTGACTCGTTTTCTACTGGATCGGCTGAAACAAAAATACCACTACTACCTTTAAGTGGAGTAGCATCTGGTGCTGTTCCATTAAGTGAAATGAATTCAGAAGCATTAATCTTTAATTTTCTTCCATTACCACTAAAACGAGCCGTATTTGCTATCTGCGCTCCATCTTGGATAATTAATTTTCCAGTTTTAATAGTTAAATTGCCTGCATTACCAGCATCTTCTGGAGCTTGTTTTGCAACTTGAGCAAAAAGACCACTTAGAAAATCGGCTTTTCCTGCTGTTCCAATTAGTTCTACAGAATCAGACGTGATAACAGTAAGATTACCTGCATCACCAGTGCCAAAAGTAGAGGCTTCAACAATAGCACCATCTCTAGCAGTTAATTTAGCTGTTTCTATAGTTATATTGCCTCCATTACTAGTAATTGCTTGACTTAAAATGCCACTAGGAAACAATGTATCTTGTATTTCAATAACTCCAACTAAGTTTACTGACTCAGAAGCCCTAATGTTTATATTTCCCCCTCTACCATCTGATTCAGAACTACTAAAAGAAGATATCTGTGAGCTAGTAACAGTAATATTTCTTCCTTGAATCTGAATATCACTACCTCTATCTCCCCTCGTATTGACAACAGCTACTTCTGATAAATTAATGTCTTGGAAATTCTCTACACCTTCATAGTTTAGAGTCCACCCTTGTTCTATCAGAGTTAAACTAACTAAATTATTTCCAGCAACACTGCCGATTTCAATTCTTCCTTCTTCTGCGGTGAGAATTCCTCCTTCTAAAGATACTTCACCACCAACAAGAGCCAAAGTATTGCCTGGCTGAACTTGCAATCCAGCAGAAGAAGAATTATCTATACTTCCTGAGCGATTATCTATACTTCCAGGTGTTTCTCCTAACCCTAAACCAATAGGAATAGAAACAGTTAGTAAAGGCTTAGTTTGAGTATCTTTAGTACTAAACTGAATACCATCAGCAAAGATAATACTCTCGGCGGTACTAGCGAAAAAAGAACCATTAACATCTAACGAAGCATTTTCACCAAAAATAATACCGTTAGGATTAATTAGAAATAAATTAGCATCACCGTTAACTCCGAGAGTGCCAAGAATCTCTGAAGGATTACCGCCTGTAATGCGACTAAAGATATTAAATACACCCTCTGGGTTAGCAAAGAAAACTCGCTGTCCCTCACCAACATTAAACTCTAGAAAGCTGTGAAAGAGGTTAGCATCCCGAAGTGCCCCCCTTTCAATCAAGTAGGCAAGATCATCTTTGATATCTACATTTTGTGTAAGGATAGAGTTTTCATTACCTAACGTATTATCGGGAATAATTTGTGCTAGCGTAATACTTTGTATCTTAAGAAGCAAAGTAAAACTTACACCAAATACATATAATAGCTTGTTTTTTTTTGTACTAAAGTTTGTTTGGCAATGACTCATTTTTAAACAAAAAGAATAAACTTTCTTTATTGTGAATAACTAGGCTACCAACTTAAGGCGGGACACTAGCGAGGGCAGGGGACTGGGGACTGGGAACTAGGAACTGGGAACTAGGAACTGGGAACTGGGAATTCCCCAATCACCAATCCCTAATTCCCAATCACAATTCCTAAACTGTCCCGTTTTTAACCAGTAGCCAATAACTATTCATATTATGACTTTTTGACAAAAAAATATTTTTTCAATAAATCAACCAAAGCCACTACTTTCTTTTTTTATTGTTTAGTATCATTCCCATACCGAAAAATCCTAAACTTAATAAAGTAACTGTAGCATTTGGCTCAGGAACAGATACTTCTTCTTTTTCTGTAATTACAAGCTCAACAGGAGGCGAAAAAACTCCATAAGGACGAAGATTAAATATACCTTCATTATTACTATCAGCAGCTTCTCGGATTAGCTCAGTGCGACGATATTTTAGTACTTGGGTATCTTCTAAAATGACGTTAGGATTACCTGCATTAGCAGTAGTTAAATCATCTAGTAAATCGAATTGTTCAGTAATTTTGTTCTCAATATTATTTGAGCCTAAATCTAAAACTCCACCTAGACAGATAGCATTTTCTGGACTACCAAAATCAGCACATCCCCCAGATTTGTTATCAGGAAATGAGAGGAAATCAAAAACAGAAGGCGGAAAACTAGGATTTAATTCATTGAAGTTGCCGTTAGCATCAGGGGCAGTAAAAGCAGGAACAAATAAGAAATATCTTTCTGCATCTACGCCTAAATCTATTAAAATTCGATACTTAAATAATAATTTATCATTAGTTTCTGTGACATATTCAGGATTAAATTGACCAGATAAACTATTAATTATTGGAAAACTAACTCCATTATTTTTATTAAACCCTAAATCATCACAAAAAGAGCCACAAAAATCAGGCAATTCAAAAGTTCGATAAAAGGCACCTGGTACATTTACATCATCTTGTTGACCAATAATTAATTCGTCGTCTAATTTTAATTTAGAAACCAAAATTGTTGCTGTTTCCAAACTAATTGAGGTTGAAATAGAAGATTCTATTTCAAAAGTATCAAGATTTTCTGTATCAACAACATTTTGTCCTTGTGTCGTGAAAAAGTTGTTACTACCAAAATCAGATGGACTATTAGAGTTCGGGGTGACAAAGGTTGTTTCTGGAAAATCAGTACCACCTAAGCTTAAACTAGAATTAAAAGCTAGGGCAGCGTCATCAAAAAGAAAATAATCTTGCCCGTAAATAGCTCCTTGACTTTGTAGCTGAGTAACTTCTTGAGCTAAATCAGGAGTTAAACTTCCTATATTTCCCAATTCTGTGCGAGCCAACACATCTAAATCCAGCTCAAGATTATTGAGGAAAAGAGTATCAACTTGAGGGAATTGTAGAAAACGTCCAAAAATTTTAGTTCCTTGAATATCTGTAGGAGTGGGATTAATATTGGAAATAGCATTCAAGAGTTGATAATCTCTTTCTAGCTCAAGAAAAATACCGTTAGAACTTCCTCCCCATGTTCCTAGAAGCCCCGCCGCTTCTGCTGAATCAACAAAAGACCCCAACATAATTCTTGTAGCTAATGCTGTAACGGTTAATAATTTGCCTACTTTAATATTCATTAAGCTCTCGCTATTTCAATTAAATATTTCAATTAAACAAAAACTTTGCTTGCTTTTAATCAAGCCTGTCATTATATCCCCCTAAGTAATATTAAAGTAATATTGTAATTATTTTTACAAGAAAAATAAAATCTTCATCAAAACTTTAAATATATTTCTCAAGAATAAACTTGTGACTACTCCCGACTCTCATCCTTCGGATAGAGAGCGGGCTTCTCCAGCTCACGCTAGAGACTTTGCTGCCCCGCGCCACTTATCTAGGCAAAATGCCCCCGACAGCCCGACTTGACAGCCTATTTCTTTCCCCCAAAGCCCTTGGGTACTAAGCATTTCTATGCCTCGATTACACAGTTCTTGAGCCGATGCGATATCTCTGTCGGTTTCATACAAACACTCAGGACATGAGTGGACTCTATCCTCTAACTCCTTCCTGACAGAAATGCGACAGTTAGGACAAGTCTGACTACTGCCTCTATGGTCAACTTCTGCCACAAAGACATTGCGTCGTTTACCTACATATTTGAGAAGAGAACGAAACTGACCGAATCCAGCATCAACCGTATGCTTGCCTAGAAACCCTTTAGCCATGATACGAAAGTCTATATCTTCTACAAAGATAGTATCTGCCATATCACAGAGTTTATGAGCAAGCTTGAACTGGTAATCTTTACGCTTGAAGGCAATATGATTGTGCATTGCTTCTACTTTTTTTCTGGCTTTTTCGTAGTTTAGGGAGCGTTTTTGTTTTTTAGACAGTCTGCTTTGTAGCACTTTCAGCCGACGGTACAGCGTCTTGAAAAATTTACGTCCAGGTTCAACAAAACCATCACTTGTCGCACAATAGGATAACAAACCCACGTCTAACCCAATACAGTGACCGTGAGGCAATGGGTCGGGTATATCCAAATCTGACTGAATAGTAGCAACGACATACCAACCTTTGGCTTTTTTGAGCATCCTAACTTGTTTGATAACAAATCCATCTGGAATTGGTCGATGCAGATTGATTTGAACTAAACCAAGTTTAGGTAATTTTATCTGCCATCCAGTGAGAGGATTAGCTTTGAACTGAGGAAAAAGTATTGACTTCATCTGCCCATACTTTTTGAATCTGGGGAAGCCAAATCCTCTGTTTATGAAGAAATCCCAAGCGTCATGAAGTCTTCTGATGTTAGTCTGCAAAACTTGAGAAGGAACTGATTTTAGCTCGGGGTATACTTTCTTAGCTAAGGGCAAGTTGTTTTGCTGTTGGTGATATCCAGGGAAAGGATAATCGCTCCGCATGATATATTCTGACACCAAGCTACATCTATCGATAGCACATTTGCGAGAACCAATGTAATCTTTGAGTTCCCGAAGTGCATAGTTATAAGATTTCCGACAAATTTCTAACCACTCCAGGAGTAGTTCTTCTTGTCGGGCATCTGGGTAAATTCGATAGACATAGTTGAGGATCATGAAATAATAATACCATACTTTAAGTTTGTGGTAAATAGCCATTTTTAGGTACATCGAGTACCATAAAAATGGCGTGGGGGGAGTCCATGTATCCCGACTCCTATCCTACGGATAAGGAGCGGGACTTATAGCTCCCCCAAACCCCCTCAGAAGTTAAAAATAAATCTTTGAGACAGTAAGCTACTTGTTGTTGCTCTTCTAAAGTAATACCTGGAAATATTGGTAAAGATAAGACTTCCTCAGCAGCTTGTTCTACTATAGGTAAAGTTCCTCGCTGATAATTCAAATGTTGATAAACAGGTTGTAAATGAAGAGGAAGAGGATAATAAATCATCGAGATAATTCCTTGCTGTTGTAATTTATGACGCAGAGTATCTCTAGCGAATTCTGTACCTTCTGGAGAATCTTTGACTCGAATCGTATATTGATTCCAGACATTAACACCCCCTGAAAGTGCTGATGGTAATTTGATATCTGTAACATTTTCTAGTAATTGCTGATAATAAGATGCTGCTTCTTGTCGTTGCTGATTCCAAGTATCGAGATATTGTAATTTAATACTTAAAATAGCTGCTTGGAGTGCATCAAGACGGCTATTTAATCCTGTTAGATCGTGACGATAGGTAACTTTTGTTCCAGCTTCTCTAACTAAACCATGTTCTCGTAAGAGTTTAATTTTATTTGCTACGGTTGCATCATTAGTAGTTAATGCACCCCCATCACCGCAACCTCCCAAGTTTTTGGTGGGAAAGAAACTAAAACAGCCTACATGACCAATACTACCTACTTTCTGATTGTTCCAGGTTGCGCCTGTTGCTTGAGCGCAATCTTCGATAACATAGAGATTGTATTTATTTGCGATCGCCATTAATTGGTTCATATCCACAGGTTGACCAAATAAATGAACTGGAATAATGGCTTTAGTTTTTTCGGTAATAGCTGCTGGGATTTTTGCTAAATCTAAATTAAAAGTATCTGCATCAATATCGACAAAGACTGGTTTTGCACCTACCCTAACTATGACCTCAGAAGTAGCAATAAAAGTAAAAGGGGTAGTAATAACTTCATCTCCTTCTCCAATATCCAAGGCTCTCAATGCCATATATAGAGCATCAGTACCAGAGTTACTAGCAACACAGTAGTCTGTGCCAATATATTTAGCGAATTGGGTTTCAAAATCTGTAACCGTTGCACCACCGATATATTTACCAGATCTTAGAATTTCTAGAACTTTAGCTTCTATTTCTAGACTGATGACTTGATGCTGTCTAGTTAAATCGACAGGGGGAATTTGTTTCACTCGCTTACACCAGGAATTAATACCTAGAAGGTTTTTGTTAAAGATTTAAAAAAGCTTATTCTATCATCTTTTTCAGCTTTCACTGTTCCCTATATACCTTATTTTCCTTACCTGTTCCTTATTTACTATTCTTAATTTGACGTTTTACTAATAGTTCTATATAATACATCCCTTACTTATTCCTTACTTACTGCTTTATTTAAGCTGTAAAGTAAAAAAAAGACTAGGCATTGTATAACACCTAGTCTTTTCTGTCAAATTAAGGATTCACTCTGAATTCAGTGACCAAGAGCGATCGCTATTTATAGATTTGTTACGCATGCCAACTCTTCCATCAAGATAATGACCCCCTGACGTTCTTTTTTAGACCCGATTAGGGGATTGAAACTGAGGCGACACTCAATAGTACGCCCTCGTCGGTTAATCGCTTCGACGAGCATTTCCTGGAGATCGCGATTGCCAGCAAGGCAGTTACGAATTGGTTCGCGCAGTTTTTCTACAGGTAAACCAATATCGAGACTAAACAAGGACTGACCTTGCACTTCCTCAAATCCCATGCCCCACATATTGTTTGCTTCTTCGTTCCAACTGAGGATATTGAATTGATTGTCTATAACCACAACTCCTGCTTGCAGACTAGCGAGAATTGAATTTAAAAAAGCATTTACCCGATCGAGTTCGGTGGTACGCTGGCGCAACTCATCGTTGATTGTTTGCAATTCCTCGTTAGTAGATTGGAGTTCTTCATTCATCGTTTCCAGTTCTTCATTAGTAGACTGGAGTTCTTCGTTAGTCGTTTCCAGCTCTTCATTGGTAGACTGGAGTTCTTCATTAGTTGTCTCTAATTCTTCATTACTCGACTGGAGTTCTTCATTAGTTGTCTCCAGTTCCTGATTAGAACGTTGTAATTCTTGCTGCAGTTCGTGGTAACGGCTAATATCCACAAAAGAAATACTGATTCCTAAGATCTCGCTATTAGTTTCTTCTAGGGGATTGAAATGTATGTCCAGATACTGCGTCTTGCCCTCTGACAGATGCCGTGCTATATCTCTAACTACCAAGATACGGCGATTGCTGTAGGTATGCTCGATATGGGAACGTAACTCTAATGGTCGATAAGAAATTTCCAAATCTTGTAAAGGACGACCGACATCTAACAGGTTGATGTTAAACATCGAGCGAGCTAGCGTATTTGCTAACACCAAATTACCATTAAAATCTATAATTATTTGGGCTACAGAACCCACATCGAAAGCCAATTCCTGGATGCGTTGCTGTCGGACAATACCGTTGGGAAGATCATTCGTTGCTGTCTGAGTCAAATACAATAGGCGATCGCGTCGATTTTTACTGGGTACGCGGCGAAAAATTCGATGTTGTAAGTTAAGAGGGGTAAAGATATTGGTATGGGTCAACATCATCTCTGCCTTACCCAAAAACAGAATTCCCTTGTTGTTTAGCGCGAAGTGAAAGCGATTGAGAATTTTGGATTGGGTTTCGGCATTAAAATACATGAGGGTATTACGGCAAACCAGCAAATCAAGACGAGAAATCGGCGCGTCTTGGACCAAATCGTGACGACCAAAAATCACCGCACGACGCAGATCGGGACGAAAAACGTATCGCCCGCCTGTGGTTTCAAAGTATTTTTGCCGTAAATCATTGGGAACGGGCTTTAAATGTTTGTCGGTATAGCTAGCATGACGGGCTTGGGTGAGGGCTTCTTCATCTATATCAGTGGCGTAGATTTTGATGCGCTGGCGGAAATTCTCTATGCCGATCGCTTCTGCTAAGATCATTGCCAAAGTGTAAGCTTCTTCCCCAGAGGAGCAACCAGCACTCCAGATTCGGACTTGCGTTCTGGGTGGTTTTTCCTCAAGGATGTGATTGATTACGTGATACTGGAGATAATTCCAAGCAGGTTTATCCCGAAAAAAAGCAGTAACATTAATTAAAATCGTGTTAAATAGAGGCAAGAATTCCTCTGGGTGAACTTGGAGATAGTCTAGGTAAGCTTCAAAATTTTCGATCTCATGAGTTAGCATGCGCTTCCGCACCCGACGCATGAGACTAGAGCGTTTGTAACCTGTAAAATCAAAACCTCGTTCTTGCCGCAAAAATTCTAGTAGTGCTTCAAACAAATTATTTTCATTGTTTATATTCATTAAAATTCAATTTTTAGGGTGAGGTTGTAAGCTATAGATTATTAAACCGCATCTCCTTGGAAATCCGTAGTTTTTAACAGGGCTTTGCCGAGTCAATTTTTTGTTTCTCACGATTCTTGCATTACCAGGGAAATTAAAGCAGGGGCAATTTCTTCTAATGGCAGAATAAAATCCACTGCACCTGTTTTGATCGCTGCACTGGGCATCCCGAAAAACTCGGCGGTTTCTTTATCTTGAGCGATCACCGTGCCACCCATTTTATTAATCGCCTGAACCCCCATTGCGCCATCATTGCCCGTCCCTGTAAGGACCACGGCGATCGCTAGGTTTTTATGGCTAGCTGCCACCGAGTCAAACAGTAAATCTGCCGAGGGACGGACAAAATGTACCAACTCAGATTGAGTTAGAGAAAGAGTTTTGTCTGGATTGACCAGTAGGTGGCGGTTGGGTGGAGCAATATATACCATTCCTAGTTCTAAACAATCGCTTTCTTCCGCCTGTTTGACTTTTAAGGGGGTACGCCGACTGAGAATATCTGCCATCAGGGAGCGGTGACGAGGATCGAGATGTTGTACAATCACAATTGTGGCAGGAAAATTAGCTGGTAAGGCTGATAAAACCTTACTCAGAGCATTTAATCCCCCTGCTGATGCTGCTATTGCAACCAGATCAAAAGCTTCTTGAGCAAGATTTGATTGGCTTTCTGTTTCGGACTTAGTTTGATGATTTGACACGGTTTCTTCTATTCATGTCCACTATATATGCTAAAAGATAGTGGCAACAGAAAGTTAATGATTTGCAGAAAGTAAGAGAAGAGCATCATGGAACTTAAGGTTTTCGAGGCAAAAATTGAAGTGGCTCAAGCTCGTTTAGAAGATTGGCTAAAAAGGAACTTGGAAGTGCCACCCACATTGGAAGAGCTATGTGAACTCACAGAGGAAATAATGGTAGCTCTTCCAGAGCTACAAATAGCTCTCGAAGAAATATACGTGCAACAACAAGCAATACAAGAGGCTAACCAGGAGCTGCAAGCAGAACGTCAGCGTTATCGAGAACTATTTGACTATGCCCCCGACGGCTACCTCATTACTAACCAATTCGGAATTATCCAAGAGGCAAACCGTAGCGCTGCCGAGATGCTTAACCGTCGCCCAGACTATTTGATTGGCAAACCACTTTCTGTCTTTATAGCGCAAGTAGAACGTCATTCCTTTTACAGTTTGCTGAACCGCCTGTGCCAAGAAGAATCAATTAAGAATGTAGAGATTGTTATCCAACCAAGCAATAATCGCTCGACCTTAACTGTTGCCATTTCCATTGCTCCGATGCGAGATAAACAAAATCAGTTAATTGGTTTTCGCTGGTTGCTGAGGGATGTGACTCAGCTAAGAGAGGCTCAAGCAGAAAATCAGAGACAACAAGAGCGATCGCGATTACTTGCCGAAGTTACTCTCAAGATTCGTCAATCTTGGCAGCTAGAAGAAATATTACAAACTGCTGTTACCGAGAGTCAAAAACTACTACAAACAGATCGAGTCATAATAGTTCAGCTCGAATCAGATAATTCTGGAACAGTGCTTGCTTCGGCAAGCTCGGCTGAAAAGTTTAGTCTCTTAGGTCAGAATTTGGCCTGTGATTTTTGGCCTACTGAATCCAAGGGACAAGATTTTTTCGGAATCAGTCAAGTAATACCAGAATCTTACTATGAGTCTGCTCCAACCCAGAACCAGTTAATAGAAATATCACCCCAGTCAGAACTTACTAATCTGGTCGCGCCAATTTTTGTCCGTCAAGAACGTTGGGGTTTTCTGGCATTTCATCGCTGCGAAGTTGCTTACCAATGGAAAGATTTCGAGATGGATATTTGCCAACAGTTAGCGGACCAAATCGGTATTGCGATCGCCCAAGCACAATTTATCTGCAATATGGAAGAGTTAGTTGACCAAAAGACTCACGAACTCAGAAAAAGCAACCAACTACTTAAACAGGAAATTATCAAACGTCGTCAAATCGAACAGCAGCTAGTTCACGATGCCCTTCACGATGCACTGACAGGCTTGCCCAATCGAACGCTACTAATGGAAAGAATTGAGTTTATAATTCAACGCGCCAAACGTAATCCAGACTATTTATTTGCTTTGTTATTTGTCGATCTCGATCGGTTTAAAATAATCAACGATAGTCTGGGTCATGAGATGGGCGATCAACTATTAATTGCAGTTGCCAAATTACTCCAAGAATCCTTGCGAAATAACGATCTGGTAGCTCGCCTCGGAGGAGATGAGTTTGTCATCTTGCTAGATGGGATCAACGAACTTCAAGATGCCACTGAAATTAGCGCTCGAATTCAAAAGATGCTCGCCTCACCACTTTATATTGAAGAGCAAGCTATTTTTACTAGTGCCAGTATCGGAATCGTTCTCAGTTGCACTAATTATGACAACGGTGATGACCTATTGCGCGACGCAGATATTGCTATGTATCGCGCTAAGGAAAAGGGAAAGGCTTGTTATGAAGTATTCGATCGAGCTATGTACCTGGAAACCCTCAAATCTGTGGAGTTGGAAAACAATTTGCGTCACGCTTTACAACGGGGTGAGTTGTTTTTACAGTATCAACCAATTATCTCTTTGTCGAGTAGGGAACTGGTTGAAGTTGAAGCTTTGATTCGCTGGCGACATCCCCAGAGAGGTTTAATCTTACCCTCGGAATTTATTCCCATCGCCGAAGATACGGGTTTGATCATCCCAATTGGGGAATGGGTGCTCGCAGAGGCTTGCCGACAACTCAAGATTTGGCAACAAAAATTTGCTTCTATTCCCCAAATAGAAACGCTAAAAATAGGTATTAACGTAACCAGCCAACAATTTCAACAACCCCAGTTGATTCAGAAGCTTGATGAAGTCCTACTAGTAACTGGTTTAAATGGTAGCTGTCTGCGACTGGAAATTACGGAAAGTGTGTTAGTAGAATCAGGTGGCACTATTCAAAAGATCCTGGCGCAAATTAAAAAGAGAAAGATTAAACTTAGTATCGATGATTTTGGCACTGGCTATTCCTGTCTCAGTTATTTAAGCCGTTTTCCCATTGATAATTTAAAAATCGATCGCTCTTTCATCGAGCACATGAATTGTGATGGGGAAAATTTGGAAATCGTACGCACGATTGTTACTCTAGCAAAAACTTTGGGTATGGATGCAATTTCTGAAGGAATAGAAACCGCTGAACAATTAACTCAATTAAAAAATTTGGGTTGCCAATTCGGTCAGGGCTATCTGTTTGCCGAACCTTTAGATGCCCAAGAGATAGAATCGATGATGGTTAACGTGAACCGCCAACGAACTCTGTTCGTTATGCCTATCGCGTCTTAGACATTTTGAGTCAAAAACAGCCTCAAACCCATACACCAGGGTAATCGCATCTAATTTTGTAGAGTTTAGGAAGTGAGGAAAGATTGGACATTGAGGAAATAGAAAGCCTAGAACACCGATTCAGTAATCATTTTTTTTATATTACAAGACGAAACATTAAATATAAAAACAAGGGTTTCAGCACTTACTTATTTCCCAATGTTAAGAAATTTTAAATACTGAATCGGTGTTCTAGCTGTACTGAACAAACAAGGGTAGGGAAGTAAGAGAATCTCGTTTCAAATCAGCCATTCTATTCTCAAAGTCTAAAAAGCGATCGCTATCCAGGACAATACATCCCAAACTACTGCAGCGCATTCCCGTCGAGATGAATACCGAAGTCACCGCGAATAGTTCCCTTGTCGGTAGTAACGAAATGCGGTTCTATCTTGTAGAAATTGCCCTCCACACCTTTGACATGGGGCAAGGGTATAGGTTGAGTCATCACTGTGTAATTTGGTAACTTAGGACAGCGATATTGTGGCGGTATTAATCCTCCACGAACATGAAAACTTTCTGGATACTGTTTACCTGCCACCGAACTTGTAGCTACCCAAATACATTTAGTACCTTCAGAGAGACTGTTAAGAGAAAAGCGGGCGTAATCTAATCCGCGTTCGCGGTCAAAGTGTTGAGTAAAGAGTAAAAAATAACTAGCCATAGATTTTAGTCTTTGTTTTGAGGAAACATTTGCCCAAAGTACCCACCCAAACCAGTGCTTACTAAATT
>JASJEK010000041.1 GCA_030064915.1 Xenococcaceae cyanobacterium MO_234.B1 | reverse complement strand
TAATTTTCGTCCCCTAAGTATCCTGTATTATGCTTTCTGTTTTCAAGCAGTCAATTCTTTTTTATTTTGTAACCCTGATTTGAACCATCTCAAAAAATCTGAACGGCTACTGTCGCTTCATTAGAACCCAACAACAAGGAGGCTCCGAATATGGCAACCAATATCTCAAAGAATAAAGAGGAAAAAAACAACAATTCATCTCTCAAAAATTCTTATGTCGGGAAGAAAGTTTTTGTCGGGATTGATGTCCATAAACGAAACTCCAAACGTGGTGGCGGTGGTTGAGGGAATGGTAGTCAAGAAATGGCGCACTTTAGCAAGTCCCGAAAAATTAGCAGAACAGCTACGGCGTTATTTTCCTAGTGCATCCATTGAAACAGCCTATGAATCAGGATTTTCTGGGTTCGTGCTACACAGAATCTTGGAAAAAGAGGGGATTCATAATCTTGTGGTCAATCCAGGTAGTATAGAAGTCGCAATTCACAATCGAGTTAAAACCGATAAAAGAGATGCTCTTCATCTAGCAACTCTCCTGGAAGCTGGACGTTTAAAAGGAATTCGGAGATGGTTCAAATCAGGGTTACAAAATAAAAAAGAATTGACTGCTTGAAAACAGAAAGCATAATACAGGATACTTAGGGGACGAAAATTATTCCTGAAACCGTGTGGAGGAGAATGAGTCACAACTCATCAGTCGCAGCTAGTTTAAATCCAGAGCAGAGAAAACAATTATTTATCGAAATACAATCTTCGACTCGAAAAATAACTGCGATCTCTAAACTCACGGTTCGCTTAAATTTATGAGCTGTTCAGAATTAAAATCATAAAACCCTTACCTCATAAAGATTTCAGAAGATATAGAGAAAATAAAGTAGAGAGAATTTTAATTAGCGTACGCTAATTAGGATTTGCTGAAAAAGTAACCTAAAAAATTCACAAGAATCAGCTTAATTAAGAGATAAGTTTTTCTATTGAAAACTAGACTTTAATATCAGCTTTGACAATAGAATAATCAAGAAAAAAGCGTAATTTAGATAGATTCAGAAATAAAGACAAAAAAAGACAGTAAACCTGCCTAAGCAGGGTAGAAAGATTGATTACTAAAAAAGTAATTGCAATAGAAGTTTCCGAGGTTTCAGAAAGTTTAGTCATGATACAATTAAGACCATAACGTCTCTTCGCTTGACCGAATTTACCTTCAATAGCATTACGAAATCTTTCATCATCTTGAGCTTGTTTTTTAGTTTCTTTACTAACATTTTTAGGTGGTCTTCCTAATGGTGGACCACTAATTCTAATTCCTCTTTCTTTACACCATGCTCGATTAGCTCTGGTTCGATAAATTTTATCTACATGGACAGAGTTAGGATAATATCCTGTGTAGTTTTTATATTCTTCAACAGCGTGATTGCACAAGGGTCAGAAACCTCCGCGTGCCTCACGCTCAATTTGTGATTTTAAGTCTACAGATTCATTGAAATTATCCCAACTTAGATGGTCTAAAAAGACATAATTATCAAAACAGCTTACTGAAAGTTTTGCCCCGAATTCAACAGGTTTCCCCGCTTTTCCTCTCACTATAGGGCGAATATGAGGTTGAGCTATACTAACAATTCTATCGTCAATTCTCTTCGATTCATTCTCATACATCCACAATTGTTGGCGATAAACTTCTGCTACTACCAATAACATTTTATATTTTCTGGCATTTAGACTAGTTAACTCAGCTCCTGAATTTATTAACTTTTCTATGTGAGACAAATTTCTTTTGATATATTGTAGTTGTTTGAAGATAGCATCGGTTCTTTCTTTTCGAGATGGACGACGTTTCTTGGCTACTTTTAAATAATCTTTTCTCGCTTTCTTTCTATAAGTTCTTGGCTTTTTATCCAGCTTGTTTTTCCGATTTTGATGGAGAAAATCTAGGATTTTTTCGATTTGCTTTCTGGCTCCATTTAATATTCCTAGGTCATTAGGGTAAGTTATGTCAGCAGGCGCAGCAGTAGCATCTAATATTAACTTTCCTCTATTTTTTACTTCCACCAGTTCCGTTTCTTCTTTTTTTTTTTCTGTTTCTATTTCTTCTGTTTCGGATTGGAAATCTTTCACCATTTTTTGGTTAATTTTCTTAACAAAATCCATTTTGATTCTTTCTCTAAAATAAACCATCATCGAGGCTTCAAATGGAGCTTCATTACTATACTCTGATAGCCCTATAAAATACTGTAGGTAAGGGTTCTCTTTAATTTGTTCTACTGTTTCTCTATCGGAAATTCCGAGTGTTTCTTTAATAATTAATGCCCCCAATGCCATCCGAAAAGGTTTGGCTGGTGCACCCATTTTTTCTGAAAACTTTTCTGCATATTCTAACTCAAATTCCCCCCAGGGAATCAATTTTGCCATGATTACCCACCGATTATCTGGTGACAATTGCATCGCAACAGGCAATTCAAAGTTTTCTGGGGTAAGTTCAGGCTGATTAGCTTTACGATACATCTGTTCTAACTCAGATAAGTGCAAGGGGGTTTCACCAATTTTATGGGGTTTCTCTCCTTTGAACCCAACTTTTTTTTGAGCTTAATCGTCTGTAACCTTCTTTAGCTCAACGGTTTAACTTTTCCAGTTAACCCTATCTAACCACAGACCAATTAGATTTTTCCACCAGTAATCAGAATTTTAATCATCAAGAATTGAATGGAGTAGCTAAGACAAATGGCTCAACTAGTAAAGAAAGGTTAGAAAATCTCATGATTCGAGTTGTTTCTAATTCTTTCCCGAATGCCACTCCCGACCCAGATCTAGAAAATCCCAGCCAGAATTCAACGGACACTGTTACCCCTTCCAATCTCTCTGAAGACGGAGACTATATCAACTTTGATGAAGAGGAGTTTTGATGATTAATAAGTAATGAGTAATAAGTAATATATTACTCATTACTTATTACTTATTACTTCACTCCCAAGAGTGGTGATAAACAAGTAGTAACTAGGAAGAAACAAGGTGAATCAGAAATTTCGCGATATTGCGACCTTATACGAAATTACAGAAGAAATCGGCGCCAAAGTTTTAGCCGAACTTAAGATCGAAAATCCGAACAAAAACCCTAGTAAGATTCAACTACAAGGTTTTGAGTCGGTCTGTAATCTTCTTAAACAAGGAATCGAGTTTAATAGTGCGCTCTCACAAGTCATAGAATCGGCTCTTCATAAGTCTGAAAGTGAATCTAGTCAAGAAACAGACACTCACCTACCAGAAAACTCGCCCAAGTCTCATTCAGAGCCAGTTAAAGTAACCCAGACTCAGGCTGTAGAACTGAAAAATATCGATAGTATCATCGAGCAGCAAGCAGAGAAAGCAGCAGCACAAGCCTTGTCTAGTCTGCCGAATCTGGGTCAAGCCGAATACTCTCGCATCAAGGACTCATTCATCTTAAAATTTCGAGAGCATTTTATCAAAAAACTGTTGGGTAGTAACTTTCAACAAGATTTCGGCAAGTATATAGACGCTCAGGTTGAAGAACATCAGCAGGGGAAGTTACGATACATCGAAAGTCTCCAGACTTCCTTGGTATCGGAGCCGGAAACTTCGGGCTTACTGCCAGGCAAATAATTAGCCAGGAATTAATGGGCTTACTGGCGACAGAACAAGAAGCCCTTAAAACCAGAGCCGCAGCTTTAGTTTTGAGGGAGAAAGAACGTCAACAACGAGCCAAAGATTTAGCCCAAAAGCAAAAACATCGTCGATTACTGCGATTGGAAATGATGAATATTCTCGAGTCATTTCCTTTCCTCCTTTTGGTTTTTGTTCTGGCTTTGATGCTCGGAACCGTTATGGGAATTAATATTCCTGATGGTGTTGGTTGCGACCCACAAAATGCTATGTGTCAACGGTTTAGATTTCGTCAACCAAAAGTTTCTTTTTAGATTTGACTATTTAGAGTTGGCTTTAAAAATCGTCCCAAAAGCCGTTCTGATTCTCCTAAACCATAAACTTCAGCAGTATCAAATTACATTACTTTACAACAATTATCAAAATCAATGAATTGCTATGGCATCTTTACTTGGTTAATTCATAAGATTCAACTGCGGAGAATTGCCGACATTTTGTCGGCAAAACTGGACTTGTGGGTTTTCGGACTAAATGAAAAAACCATAACGAGAAAATGGGGTTTTTAGCTTCTCATTTGCAGAGTTAATGAAAAATATTTTCGGACTAAATGAAAATTTCCGTACTAATTCGCGGACTAAATGAAATTTTCTTACGCTCAGTTGGTCTGTGATTTACCAGGGTTACTATCGAGGCGGCAAATGCTAAAAACTAAACTCTTTTAAGATTAATGTTCCCGATGAAGTCTGCTGATTATAGTAATTGAACAATCTAAGCTCTACCTCAAAACAATTATGTATCAATTCTAAAAAGCTGATGTTTGGTAATTGTAAGCTTCTTTTGACATCTTCCATAAAAGATTCTATGTCTGACAATCCACCACGAAATATACGAGTTAACTTTTTTTCTGACCAGACTAATTCAATTTGATTAACCTGATAATCCAACAGTTTTTGTCTAAGATAAACAGAGTGATGTTTAGCAAAACTAGATAAGGGGGCAAAATAACTCGTGAGTCGAACTAGAAACAGCAGAAAGTAATTGAGAATTATGTCTCGCCTAGCTAGGAGCATCTCTAAATCGAGCTGCCAATCAAAAATCTGACTAAAATTCCTAGTCCAATCTTTAAATAGACAAAAAACTAATTCCAATTTATTGAATAAAGTTAGCTGTTTTTCTATAATAATAGGAATTAATCCCTTGATTTTATCTGATATTTGATAGACTAATTTATTTAAAATACGAGAACATAAGAATTTAGAAAATTGAATAAATTGAGCTAAATTCAACTCAAAGAGAGGATTATCTTCACCATAAACTCTTTTAATCTTGTTCAAACAAAATGTATTTCCTTCCATTCCGTGCACGTAAACAGCAAAATCTACTTGATAAAAAGCAGCAGTTTTGACCGCACAGTTGCGGAAATCTTGACCACATTTACACTTGGCTATTCCAGGTCTTGACCAGCTAATTTGTTTTTGACAAGAGGGACACAGCTGTAACAGTAAACAGTGATGAAAAGGACAAACTGCTAATATGGGTAGCTCCCAAATCTGACGGCAATAGAGAGCTTCCTTTAAACATTGCTGACAAACTTTGTTGGCATATTTGTGAATGGTGTAAGAGAAAATATCTTGAGCCATCACCGCTCCATAAGCCATCTTTTTCAGTTGAATGTCGGAAATACCGATTACTTGGCTGAGTTGAGAAGGCTTTTCAGACTTGAGAGGTAAACGAATTGTATGCTTAACCTTTAAATTGGCCAGATTCAGTATCCAATTGGGCGACTGATAATAGTTACTTTCTGACAAACGTAAAACATAACCAGCTAAACTCTCATCTTGGTAAGGAGTGGGTGTCCGCAGTAAAGTTTTGGTAATTTGGTTCAATTTACTTTGTCCTCAGTACATCTCTAGAAGTAATTTTTCGAGATTTGGGTTGAATACGTTTATTGGTTGCTCCCAGTTTTTGTCTCGTAGAGGAAGAATTTGACTGCTCGATGTCAAAATTATCAGTGACAAAAGGATTAACTTTGTTAGGCTTATCAGCATAAACATACTGTTCAAAAGCAGCACCCAGAATATTTAAGTCCAGTTTTTCTTGGTCTTGTTTGAGGGCTAGATAAGTGCCATAGCGAATTAACTTCATTACATAGGCAATAATCCCATCCGAAGCATAGTAAAAACGTAATGCCATCTCTGACGACCCTAAGTTAGATGCTTCGGATGGGGCAACGAAGATTCTAATAAATGTAGAAAAGTCCGAAATTCTAATCCCTTGTCAGACTGCCAATCGAATGGACTTAAATAATAACGGTTGGCTTTCTCGACGAGAAAGCTGAGAGTGTGACTTTAACTGCAAAACCTGTTCGGCTTCGGGTAAACCAATTAAAATTATCGGCAAGTTGGTATCTAAAATTAGAGTCTTCAACCAATCTGAGACAGTTTTAAGTACCTTTTCCGAATCACGGTCAATAAAGTGCTGGAATTCATCCAGAATTATTAGTTCTACCCCACAATCTTTGATTAAACCAATGAGGCGAATGGTTTGATTGCCAATAGTACCTTTTTCATAAGCTGGGTCCCCAAGTTCCCACAACATCTTGGTCACTACTGTTTTTACCGTCACTGGTGCGGGGATAGTTATGGCTAAAATCGGGACAATTGTTCCTTCTTTTGTGACTTGCCTGGGGTATTTACTGGCATAAGTTCGGTAAATTGTGCTTTTACCAACTCCCGTTGGCCCAGATAAAAACATACATTCTGGTTCATCCTTACAACAGGAAAAATGATGACAGTATTCAATGGCAGAAAGAATTGTTTTAAATCTGGGGTAAGAGACATAAATCTGATTAGCTATTTTTAGCCTCTCGGTCATAGTCATTTCCGAGAGTGAGTCGCCTGCTGAAACTCTGTGGCTGCTTCTAATTGCCATCTTGTGTTGACCTCCACTGCGGTAAACCGTAACTAACATCCCATCCCGAACAATCTGGTTGCCATTCGGATTCTGGTGATGGGCTCGAAGAAACTGGTTCAACTTTCAACTTCTTTGATTTCTCTTTTGACTTTTCCTTTGGTGCTGGAGATTTGGGGGTTTGCTTCTCTGCAAGATTACTTACTATTACTTCTGGTTCTTCGCCATGAGATGGAGTCCCATCAGCCGATGCAGTATAGGCACTACCCAGGTCAGATATTCCTGAATAAGGAATGCTGTGATGAGGAACAATTAATGGTTCTAGAGATACCTCTTGACTCTGATTAGCAGTGGGAGTGGGAAAATCACTTTGATAAAACTCATCTTTTCCCACTCCTAACCATCTGGCCATTGTATTACGGCTTTTTCCTTTCTGAGATTTTTTCCATTCCCGTGAGACAATACGTTGAATTTTCTCTTTAGCTAAAGCCAAGGCCACTATGTCTACCTTATTCGCTTCAACACGGGCTAACTGTTTGATTACTTTGTGTTGCCAAAGAGTCAAACCATCACTATACTCCTGGTTGATAGCAGGTACTTCTATAAATTGACATTGCTCCTCGTCAAAAACATAAATCTGGGACAAATCTGTAGGGTCATATTTCACCTTGGTTTTGGAACTGGTTTTGGCTTCAGAACGCAAACGAGCTAGTTCGCTGCTGTTATAAACTAAACCCTCGAACTCTACTCCTTTTCTGGTAATTTTGCGCTCGATGAGAGCGCCAATTAAAACCGAAAGCTCTTGATGTGACGGTGGTAAAGCGGGAGGAAATTCGCTAATCCCAAGATTCCAAACTTCAGCACGAGGTGAAAAGTATTCTGGGTGAGAACTTTGGTTATGAATATCAACAATAAAGATATGTAGCATTTCTTGGAGCGCAGCAAAGGAAATGACGGCATTTTTACAGGGGTCATAATCATATCGCTCCATTAAACTGCTAAAGCTTTTCCCAGGTTTATTGCTTAAAAGCTGGGTATTTAAAGTCCCAAAATATCTTTCAATTGAGCTTTTGTACCAAGGCATCTTGGGAGGAGTATATTGAATCACAATTCCCAAGCTCAGACAAGCATCCTCAAAATGGCTGCTATAAAACTCTTTGCCATTGTCGGTCACAATTACTTCTGGCAATCCATAGGTATCCCAGGTATTTTCTACCTCCTGATATTGAGAGCGAAGATAATTTTTAGGACGAATGGCGTGAGACAAACACTGCATCACAGATAAGTAACTGGGAGGTTCGCGCACTAGCGTAGTAACCTAACGTTATTCCCGAATACTTATCTACTGCACTGGTAAGCCAAGGAGTGCCAATCGGCATTCGATTATCTGTATCGACGACAAACATCGGTAATAAGGTATGGTCGATTTCTACTCGTTCTAGAGGTCTTGTTGGACGAGGACCTTGCTTAACTGGGTCATACATTAAACCCGCAATTCTCTTACCGTAGCGTTTTTCAGCTTTTTCAGACGGCTCTAAATTAGATACTGCTCTGTAAATAGACGAACGATGGGGAATCTTTAGAGATTTTTGCCCCATAGCCGTACGCATTCGTTCCACTAAAAAATCTGGCGTGTAATTACGACTTTTCCCCTTATCTGTATATTGAATTTTGAAGGGTTGACCGTAATAGGCAACAACATCGGAGTCAATTTCTAGTAAGTAAATATAATCTCTTTCAATTTGAGACTCCCACCAGATAACTGTTTGCATCTTGACACTGGGAAACTTGCCGATAATTTTTCGGCAGCCAGCATTGTTGATGGGTCTAACTCCTATTGCCAATTGATTTTACTCCTAACGATTAGTTACCCTTTCTGTAGCGTAAACTTGAGTGGTTTGTCTTGTTCACTGCGGTAACAATTTTTCATTAAGTCCGCGAATTTTTTCACTTAGTCTGCGACAAATTTCATTTAGTCTGCAAACTCATGTTGGTTAACCCATAAGTTGAAATTTTGCTCACGATGTTTCAATACTTTGAGTCCTCTCATTCGCACATAAGTTGAAAATTCTTACCGCATAAAGTGAAAATTTCCGCACTAATCACCGCATAAGATGAAAAAATCTGACAATTTATCTCAAGTTTCACATCTTTAAACATAAATTTAGTTTGAGCCTCAATATTTGAGGTTGTGGATTGCGTAAAATCATTACCCTAGTTGGGCAAAGCGACGACGGAAAAAGATATCTTACGTCTTGACTAGCTATGATTAACCCAGCCAAGTTAAGCTCAAGGTCCTTCCATGTTTTTGCTATTTCTGGTAGCCAATACTTCACCTCTTTTAACTCAAACGTTCTTGAACGAAATTTAGCTGAATTTGTCCAAATTATTTCAGTTTGCTTGAAATGATATCGACTTAAAAAATTAATTAGATAGCTCTCAAGCAAAACAGATATTGGGCAATGGACAGGAAAATAACTTGAAAACCTTACCAAAAAATCAACCATCGAGCTAATAGTCGTTGATTGACTGCTTCTTTGCTTCAGATCATTTTCATGCCATTGAAGAAGCTTTTTGATATTGTTTTGCCATTCAAGAAAAAAATCAAATACTAATTCTTCTAATGATAATAATTCTGACTCCATACAAAATTCTGTCAAGACAATTTTGGATAATTCAATACATTTTTGATGTCTCCAGTAAGCTCTAATATAACCTCCCAGAAAACTCGACAATCTAGAAAAACAACTAAAGGTCAAGGAAAATACTGGATTATCCTCTATATAAATTGCTTTAATAGCATTCATATATTCAACCCGTCCGAGAGCTCCGTATAGGTAGAAAGAAAAATTGATTCGAGCGTCTGTAGCAAGAGTAGTTGGAGCATGGCGAAAATCAAAGCCACACTCACATTTAACCACACCGGGTCGCGACCATTTAATTGCTTGCTGGCACTGAGGACATCTGTTTATTAAATTACATTGATGTATCGGACAGACTCGGCTGATTTTAGAATCCCAAAAGAGCCGAGCGTGAGGAGATTCTTTCAGACAATCTGGACATAGTTGAGTAGCTTTTTTGTAGACTCCGTAGCTCGTAATATTATCTTCTGTTGTAGCTCCAAAAGCTTTTGATTTGAGCAACTTATTATCTGTACCAGTTAGTTGGTTGAGTTTTGTCGGTTTATTATCATAGCGATCGAATTGAAGAACCCGATTGCCCCGATAACCTGCCAATTGCAGAATCCAATGAGGAGACTGGTAGTAATTCTTTTCACTCAGACGCAAAATGTAGCCCGCCAAACTCTCGTCTGCATAGGGTGAAGGAGTCCGCAGCAACTTTTGAGGTGTGGAGGTTGATCTAGTAGTTACCTCGTCGTTAAAACAGAGGAAGCTTTGGGCTTTCTTGGCGAGCATTCCCTTGCGTCTTGCGCCGACGCGGGGTCTCGCCGCTTTTTTGGCTTAGATTTTAGGCGATTGTTGGTTGCGCCGATAGCCCGTGCTGATTGGGCTTCTGGTTCTTGAAGCTGAAATTCATCGCTGAGAAAAGGATTAACTTTACCTGCCTTATCAGCATGGACGTATTTTTCAAAGGCAACAGCTAAAATATCTAAGTCTAATTGTTCTCGATGCTGTTGGAGAGCGAGGTAAGTTCCGTAGCGAATTAACTTCATTACATAAGCAATTACCCCATCTGAAGCATAATAAAATCGCCTAGCCAGATCCAACTCAGACAAATAGGAGGCAGATTCTAAAGGCAGTTGAGATTCTAATAAATGTAAAAAAGTCCGAAACTCTTCACCATTATCAGGTTGCCAAACAAAAGGACCTAAATAACATCGGGAGCGCAAATCGACGACTAAGTTGAGAATGACACTTGAGTTGGAGAATCTGCTCGGCTTCAGGTAACCCAATTAAAATAATCGGTAAATTAGTATCTAGAATTAAAGTTTTGAGCCAATCAGAAACCGTTTTTAGCACTTTGGCTGAATCTCGGTCAATAAAGTGTTGAAATTCATCCAAAATCAACAGTTGAACCCCACAATCTTTGATTAAACCAATCAGGCGAATTGTCTGCTTTCCTATTGAGCCTTTGTCATAAGCAGGGTCGCCGAGTTGCCACAAGAGCTTGGAAACAACTGTTTTGACCGTAGCAGGAGCAGGAATAGTTACTGCCAGAATAGGGATAGTTGTTCCTTGAGCGGTAATTTGTCTGGGATATTTGCTGGCATAGGTTCGATAAATAGTAGTTTTCCCTACCCCCGTCGAACCAGATAAAAACATACATTCTGGTTCGTCCTTACAACAGGAGAAATGATGACAATACTCAATTGCACCAAGAATTTCTTTAAATCGAGGGTAAGAAATATAAATCTGATTAGCGATTTTTAGTCTTTGTGCCGCAGTCATGGCACAAAGTTGTGGTTGAGTTGATGACATGAGCGTTTTTCCTTACTTAGGTAGACCGTAGCTAACATCCCAGCCTGATAAATCTGGCTGCCAATCATCTTCTATTTGCTCAAGTTGAACAGGTTGAGTTGATTGAAGTTCATCTGATGTATTCTGGTTCTGATTCTGCTCTGGTGAGTTGGAGTCTGCTTTGACTTCATAAGTTTTGAGTTGAATTGATGAGGGTTCTACCTGAAACTGTGTTTGATCTATATCGGTTGGTTTGGTTAGCTTGTGCGATGTAACCAAGGCACTATCAAGATTAGATATTCCACTTAAGGAGCTTGATTGAACAGAAGCAACTTCTACTGGACTATCTATTGTTGGACTCTTGTTCGGCGATAATTTTTTTCCTGTTTTAAGAGTGGACTCCGAGCTTTCTATACCAAGCCATCTCGCCATTGATTGACGGGTTTTTCCTCTTTTTGATTGTTTCCATTCCCGCTCGACAATGCGTTGAATCTTCTCTTTAGCCAGAGCTAGGGCAACAATATCCACTCGGTCTGCTTCCATACGTGCCAATTGCTTGACTACTTTATGTTGCCAGAGAGTCAATCCTTGGGTGTATTCTTGATGCAGCGCAGGCACTTCTATAAATTGGTGATTGTTCGAGTCTAAAACATAAACACTCGATAAATCTGTTGGGTTATATTTGACTTTAGTTCTAGGAGATTGTTGGACTCCAGAGCGCAGACGAGCTAGTTGGCTACTATTATAAATCAAACCTTCAAATTCAATTCCTCTTCTAGTAATGGTGCGTTCAATCGTGGCTCCCATTAGTACTTTGAGTTCAGTCATTGACGGTGGCAAAGCAGGTGGAAAGGAAGCTATTGACTTTGACCAAACTTGTTGACGAGGAGATTTTAGCTGTGGATGGGAACTTTGATTGTAAATATCGACGACGAACAGGTGCAGAATTTCTTGAAGTGCTTCAAAAGAAACCACTGCACTCTTCTTTGAGTCATAATCATGCTGCTGCATAAACTTAGCAAAAGTTTTACCAGGCTGATGAGAAAGTAGTTGAGTGTTCAAAGCACCAAAATATCTTTCGATAGCACTCTTGTACCAAGGCATTTTGGGAGGAGAATATTGGATAACGATACCTAAACTCAGACAAGCATCTTCAAAGGAGGTACTATAAAACTCTTTGCCATTATCAACGACAATTACTTCTGGTAGTCCGTAGGTATCCCAGTCATTTTTTACATTCGGGTATGAAGAGCGCAGGTAGTTTTTAGTCCGAATAGCGTGAGATAAACACTGCATCACTGATAGATAACTAGGAGGTTCGCGCACTAGCGTAATAGCCCAGATTTACTCCTGAATATTTATCTATGGCACTAGTCAACCAAGGTGTTCCTATAGGCAATCTCGTTTCTGTATCGACCACAAATAAAGGTAATTTAGTATGGTCTATTTCGACTCTTTCTAAGGGACGACTGGGACGAGGACCTAGCTTAACAGGGTCGTACATTGAACCAGCAATTCTGCGACCATAGCGAGCAATAGCAGTCTGGTGGGGGTCTAATTGAGCAATCGCACGATAAATAGTCATTTGGCTAGGAATTTCGAGTTTTTCCTGACCCAGAGTTGACCTTAAACGATTAGACTGATTTATTTCTATAATTACTCGGTCGTAAACATCCATTCCTTCAGCTTGAGTAGTATTCAAATACACTTGGTCAATAGCATTTTTGATAATTTGCCGTACTTCTGGATTTAATCGCGACTGACGGTTTCCCTTGGCTGAATGAAGAGGGACTAAGGAGCGAATGTCTTCTCCTGATGAAGAGTAATTCTTGAGCCAGCGATAAAGAGTTAGCCATGACGGTGGTTTACTATCTTTGATTTCCCTCGATACCAGGGAGATAATTGGTTCTAGAGTTGTAGCAGTTCGCTTGTTCGGGGTTGAAGAGAGAACTCGGCTGACATAGCTGTATCTTCTTTTGGCTTCCTCTCTTAACGCAGGTGGTAACTCGGTAAAATCGGTACTACTGTATCTTTTGTCGTTCTGTTGTTTGACTGTCTCCGAGTCCTCACCTAAAAATTGAAGTTCTCCTTGAAACAATAACTGGGTCAAAACTACTTCTTTTAAATTGGAACAGGTGCTAGTCAGTAGGTTTCTTAGCTGAATTTCTCCTGTGGGTAAGCGTTGCTCGATGGTGTATTCTCTACCTTGCAAAAGCAAACGTAATCCTTTTTTTAGTTGGATTCTAGTCATTGATTAACCTGTCCCTCCCAATTGATTGCCTCCCGCGACAGTTGAATCAAACTTAGGGGTGTAATCGGTTTCATCAAGTCAGTGCTCAGAAAACCACAGAGAGAGTAATCGCAGCAGATAGTTGCGCGTAACTCCTTTTGCTTTTAAGTTTTTCTCTGCCTCCAGAAGACTTGAAGTTTCAACAGAACGAAAGTACTCTGAGCAATCAATGTAGTTGTGCCAAGATAGAGCTACTCTGGCGTATCTGTGAAGCAGCTTGATATTGTCCAATCTTGGCTGAACTCGAATCGTTTTCTCTGTCACCACTACAAACTCTAGATTGTAAGCCGAGCAGAAATTTGCTGCTTGTTGAAAGCGACGGGTATTTTGGAATTCTTCAACTTTGTTATCTGGTTTGACCTCTACTATTTGTCTAGAACCTTTTCTTTCTAATAAAAAATCTGGGGTATATTTCCTTCGTTTATCAAGATTGTTATAGGTAATGGTAAAAGGTTGTCCTTGGTAAGAAAGAACATCTGGGTCAATTTCCAGCAGATAAATATAGTCCCGTTCGAGTTGAGATTCCCACCAAATTGCGGTATTCATCTTCAAACTGGGAAACTTACCAATGACCTTGAGGCTTCCCCTGTCTGACTTTTCACGGCATCTGGAGAAAAGCCCTTCAAATCAAGGTTTCACCCCAAGCCTGATTCTCAATAATCTTTGGTTAATGACAATAGCTAACGGTGGAATCAGGCTTGGGGATTGGGTCAATGAGCGCGATCGCCTGAGGAAAAAAAGATGCCGTGAAAAGTCAGGATTACGGTAGGTTTTAATCGTATCAGGGCTAGCATTGCCATCGGCAATAGTTAAGTTCAGATATCTCTCAAAACAATTAACCATTGCTTTGACCGTCGGTAAAGTAGAGACGGTAGCCTGGGGGCGCTCGCTCTGCCCCGCTCCTCTGTTCCACTTACTCCCTCCCTCTAACCGCCTTATTGCCATCCCTTAACCCACAAAATCCTGACCCAAATTTTACTACAGATAATCACTGTTATCTGCACTAAAATGCACAACAGTGGTAAAATTAGTGCCAAATATCCTCAGCACCTCGCTCAGACTCGATGGAGTATCTCTTATCATGGAGTATCTCTTATCCCCACA
>JASJEK010000225.1 GCA_030064915.1 Xenococcaceae cyanobacterium MO_234.B1 | reverse complement strand
GGATAAATTGTCCCTCATGGGCAGCATCATTTAAGACCACAATTTCTTGGGTGTGGGTAACATAGTTGATGATGGTAGTTGGCAGGAGAGGAATTTGACTATCTGTATCTACAAAATCTATGGGAACCGATTGCAAGATCCTAACATCATCAGAATCTACTCTTCCTTCAGCTTCGATGAACCAGTTACCTTCCTCGTTCCCTAAATCTGCCAGCGAATGCCAAATCAGAAAACCTTTTTGAGCCCCTGCATTTTCAATCACTGTTGTCATCAATTTTCTGAGCAACTTCTCCAGAACGATTTCCCCAGCTAGGGCAAGGGATGCCTTGATAACACTGGTCAAGTCTAGGACACTGGAATTACTACTAATGGACTTAGATGTCACGCTACTAGTAATCTGAATTCCTGTTGTCGTCTTAGTAGATGCTCGAGACAGCAACTGGGGATATTGAGTCTCCAAGTCCTCTACTTTGCGTTTAGCGCCCCAGAGTTGGTAGCCATAGTGAGCCTTGTTCAGGTAAAGTTGGGCAAATTCCTCTTTACCTTTTCCTAACCAGAACTTGGCTGCTAGTTCATTAGCTAAGGCTTCATTCTGGATGAATTCATTTTCGGCGGCAGAGGCTATGGCGCGATCGTACAATTCCATTGCTTCTAAATCTTTGCCTGTAATTCTGGCAATTTCTGCTTCGATTAAAAGATACTTATGCAAGAAATTTTCTGGGCAATTGTCTGCCCAAATTTTCATTTGCTTTTGATTGGTTTCCAGCTTGGTCCAATATTCTTTTTGCTCCGTGGTAGTAGCTTCAGGATAGAGAGCCACCAAACTGAGTGAGGAATAATAATTCTGTTCAGCTTCTGCAACTATGCCGACAATTAAAGGAAGTCTTTTTTCTGCTTCGGCTGAGTATTCGAGCGCTAACCTGTATTGAGCGTAAAGATAGAGAATATGTAATTTACAAATATAGTAGAAGCAAAGGGAGAAGTCATCTTGGTCTAACTGACAATTGTCGAGATATTCTGCTTCAGTTATGTCGTTATTATGGAAAGAAAATTTATCTTGGGTTCTGCCGCTCAAGTTGAATATTGCCAGTTGATAGGCCAATAAAGTATTGTATGCTAAGATATTTTTTGGTTTGGTGACAAACAGCAAATAGTTTGGGATAACTGCTAAAATGCTTTCTAAATTTTTATCTTCAAAAAAAGCATGAATTACTTGACCATGCAAGATGTATCCCGCAAATTGTATCTCTCCAGATTCCAAACCTACTTTATAACCCTCATCATTGATAGCTTGGGCATATTTGCTGGGCTTAACCCAATGAATTATATGATTTGCTAGCATATTACATGCTTTGCACTTATTCGCTAAATCGTTAAACCTCTCACTAATTTTCAGGCCTACTAAGCCAAATTCATAAGCTGATTGATAATCTTTTAAACGAGATAACAATGTAGTTGCATAGGAACCGTAAGCCATAGCTGATTCTGGAGTAGGACCATATCTAAAAGAAAGGTTAGAACTTTTTGTACAGATTAAACCAAATAAATTTGGGTTTAAGATGTAAGCTGGCGTGAGCAGATTCATCAACAATTTTACGGCTATTTTTTTCTCGGGAATATTCATTTCTGGTTCATCAACCAGTGAAGCAATTTGTTTATCTCCCAAATTTTCCTTGGCTTCGGCAAGTTCCACATCAAGTGCATTTAGCCAGTCATCTTCTGGCAAATCAATGCCCAGTAGTTGTAGAGCCTTTCGCCCGGCTTCAATGGCGTCTAGGTACTGTCCAAGCATGGTATAGAGCAGAACTAGAAAACTGTAAGTGTCAGCCTTTTCAATGGATGACCTTGCTTTTTCCAACAGCAGCTTAATCAAAAATTCAGACTGCTCATAATTACCATTTAAATACTCAACCTCTGACTTTTCTTGGGTTAGTTTAAAGGTGAGTTCATAATTTTCAGCCCAGCTATTCTCGCTTAAATATTCCATCCCTACAGTCAAATATTGCCTTGCAGCGGCGTAAGCCGTAGCTTGTTTCGCTTTTTGACCGGCTTCTAAATTCAATCTTACCAGTTCCATTTGTTCTAGAGCGTCCGTCATCAGCTCCCGACCCAGATTGAGATGATCGACTAATTCAAAGAGTCTTTCCAAGCGCTCTTGTGCTGAGAGCTTTGCCAGCAAAAGTCTGCCAATTTGCAGGTGAACCGTTTTTTTTCTGCTATTCTCAATCAAAGCATAAGCGGCTTGTTGGATGCGATCATGACTAAATTTATAATCTTGAATCAACAGTTGAGAGTCTAACTCGGAGATGGTCAGAATTAACCCTGACTGAACTGCTGGCAAAAGGTTTTGAAAAACCTCCGAGCTCGATCGCTCGCAGATGATAGACAAGGTGTTCAAATCAAAAGATGCGCCGACACAAGCCGCCAAGCGTAAGACTTGCTGTGTTGTGCATTTCAATTTCTTCACTTTGCCAATCATCAACTCCACCACATTATCCGTGATGTCCATGGCTTCAATTTGAGCCATATCCCATTGCCAACAAAGGCGATGAACATCAAAATTGAGCAAGTTTTCCACATGGAGAGTTGTCAGAAATTGATTGACAAAAAAAGGATTCCCCCTAGTTTTGAGCATCACCAATTCGGCCAGGGGTTGCACTGATGAGCGCTCGCGATGTAGAGTCTCGGCAATAAGCTGGCTTACACAATCGAGTCCTAAAGGTGCTAAAGTAATCTGATTGATAATGGCTTCTTGCTTTTGCAGCTCCTTAAGGGCGATAATCAAGGGATGGGTAGAACTGACTTCGTTATCCCGATATGCTCCAATTAGAAACAGATATTGCGTATTATTATCTGTCATTATCAGTTCTATCAACTTGAGGGTAGCCGAATCTACCCATTGCAAATCATCCAGAAAGATTACCAAAGGATGCTCTTGGACGCAAAATACCCGGATGAAGTTTCCGAAAACGAGATTAAAACGATTTTGCGACTCGTTTGGCCCCAAAGAAGGCACGGCTGGCTGCTTGCCGATAATCAATTCCACTTCGGGAATAACATCAATAATCACCTGAGCGTTTGGTCCCAGAGCGGCTAAGAGTTTTTCTCGCCATTGGTTAAGGCTCGTCGAGCTTTCAGTTAACAGTTGCCGTACCAATCCTTGAAAGGCAGCTACTATGGCAGAGTAGGGAATATTACGCTGAAACTGGTCAAATTTGCCGGAAATGAAATAGCCTCGCTTTTCGGTAATCGGTTTATAGATTTCCTGCACTAGCGCTGACTTACCAATGCCGGCATAACCAGCCACCAGCATCATTTCGATTTTGGATTGTTCCTGAGTTGCTACTCTCTCAAATGCCCCTAATAAAGTTGCAATTTCTTGCTCTCTGCCGTAGAGTTTTTGGGGAATTTGAAACTTGTCAGATATATCTTGAGTACCCAGGGGGAACTCTTCAATGGTGCCAGTTGTCTCCCACTGCCTGAGACATGCTTCTAAATCGGCTTTAAGTCCCCAAGCACTTTGGTATCGCTCCTCTGCCGTTTTTGCCATCAGCTTCATGACTATGTCTGAGATGATGATGGGTAGGGACTTATCACCGTGCCTCCCTACAAGTTCACGAGGCGGCACGGGCTGTTTCGCGATCTGACAATGGACTAACTCCATTGCATCGGCGGTAGGAAAAGGCAGTTGTCCCGTCAGCAGTTCATAGAAAGTGACACCCAAGGAGTAAAAGTCCGTGCGGTAGTCCAGAGAACGATTCATCCTTCCCGTTTGTTCTGGGGATATATATGCCAATGTGCCTTCGAGAACATGGGGATGTTTTAGGGTGGGATTCTCGCGAGTTAAGATGGTGGAAAGACCAAAGTCAATGATTTTTACCTCTTTGGTTTCTGGGTTAAGGACGATATTGGCAGGATTAATGTCTTTGTGGATAATATTAGCGGCGTGAATCTGACCTAAAGTTTCGGTAATTTTGATGGCGAGGCGGAGAAATTCTGGGATTTGCTCCCTTACCCCCCCTACTTGGGTAGGAAGACGAGAATCATTCATCAATTCTTTTAAGGATGATGCGCCAAAATCCTCGAGAATGATGACTAAAGTCCTCTGATAGGGTTCTAAGCCATAAGCTTTGATCGCTCCATCTACATTCAGGTTGTAGGTGATTTCATATTCTTGCTTATAGCGGGTGAGTTCTTGTGCTCTGGGATAGTCTTGCTTGAGAACTTTGAGGATAAAGGGTTGGCCATCCGACTCTCGCATACCTCGATAGACTTCTGAGTTGGCGCTTTCATAGATTTTCTCGGTAAGAAGGTAGTTGACGATCGCTTTTACCATAAAATGTCTCTCTCGTGTGTTTTTTTATGCCAATCAATTTAAATCCTATTTATCCAGTAAACCTTTCAAGCAACCTCGAAAAATTGGTTCAGTCTTCCTGAAGTGGTCTACTAGAGAGTCAATACAATAGTCGAGAAAGTGTTAAAGTTCAGATCCAACAAGTGCCATTCTTAATAATATTGACAATTGAATCAAAATGCATTGATGTTCTAATGAGAAATTAGGCTATCTGGCTTTCGGAATTTTGGTCTATTCTCAATTAGCATTTTGGGATCTGAATTTCGACAAATTCAATAAGAATACATCTACTCATTTTCAAATGGTGACACCATTTGGAATCTCTTTAGGAGCCATAAGAGAATAGGGAAAAGTTCGCTTTTGGTTACGTTTAGCAATCTTAGAGGAAATCTCATTCAAGTCAGCTTGGTACTTTTTAATAATTTCATTAGGGCGACCATCAAACATCTTTAAATCATACTCTCCTATCCGGTTAACCTTAAAGTTGGTGAAAGAAAAAATGAAGCTCTGATAGAATGCCATTCCATTGGGCTTAAATTTATTCAAAACAGCAAGCGTTCCCAAAGGAGGAAAGAGCTTCATCTCATCTTCTTTAGAAAAGTTTTTGGAAGGAGGAGTGTAGCCAGAAAAAGGCATGTTCGGTACATAACCAGCATATTGATATTGAGCAAAATGCACACAACTATGATGTCCGGTAGCAATAAAAAGAATATTGCCGATGGTCTCAATCACTTCATTAATGGTATTAAATTGAGTTGGAAAAGAAGGCACTCCGCAGTTAGGTTCCTTTTCACTATACTCTTTGTGATCTCCACCAATTTCCTTGCCCCACCCTTGTAATTCAAAATCCTCAATTACGTCTTGGTCAGATTTGTAATAAAGATTGATGTATTCCCTAACAAATTTATGAATAGCCTCCCAAATTAATTTCCCATCGTCTCGATAAGGATAATAAAGTTCAGGATCTTCCATATTACGATTTTTGATGTCATTTGGAAAAGCCATCTCTTTAAAGTTATAGGTTCTCATTCCTTGACCCATAAATTTAACTAGGGTGTCATTATCGCAAGCAAACATTTTGCCAAAGGAAGGGATTTTTCCGTCTGGAGAAGGCGGTTCGAATAAAGGCGTGCTATTGACTCTGAGTGTGTATTTTAAATGAGGATAAAGTAAAGGGAAAAGAGGATGGTGTCGATCGAGATTCCGATAAGTACACATGATAATAGACTCCATCACATAGTGGATGCGAGTTGCATGAGTCCACAATTCTTGATGGGTTCCATCTGCAGTTTGTACATAGGTTTTTGCCATCAACCAATCTTTATCATCTTTTGGCGTATAAATAGGATTTGTAGAATCGGTGGGTTTTGTGGCATAGAGTTGGATCGCTAAAGGTTGAAGCAGTCCATTATCTTGGCGATAATATAATGCAATGGGAGTGGTGACATATCGCTTGTAACCTGCTACTTCAGTAAGGCTATCAGCTAATGGCTTTAACATGGAATAGTCTGCTATGTACAAACGCCCATCTTGAAGTGCTTCTTGATAAGTCTGTTGTGTTAACAGACTCACCACATCTTGTGCCTTGAAATTTTCTGGCAAAGGGCTATTTGTTGTGAGTCCTTTAATCAAGACAGGATTTATGCCAGCGACCCTTTGTAAGCCGAAGTAAACGTCCTGCTTGAAATTGTTGAGAAATTCTCGATCTGGATAAGAAGCCTCATTAAAAAAAACATAATCTTTGACTGTTTGATAAGGATAGCGTTTGAATAGGGCTAGGATCAGACGAGGCAAACTAGCAAGAAGGCTCAAAAGCTTTGCCATGGCGTGAAGATTGTAATTGAGACTGAACTCTTGTTGTTTGGGTATCTTGTTGATTGTTGCAATATTCCCCTTGTAAGTTAGCTGATAAGCGTACAATTCTCGCATCTCTTTCAAGTACTGCTCACGCTGTTTTTTTCTTTGTTGATCGTGTTGAGGTAATAATAGTTGGATAGACATAATACTCTCCTTGACAATAATTATCAGGATCAATTACTAGTATTTACAAATCGAGGTAGAATCGGGCTGAACAGATTTCATTGTTCTGTTTCGATCGCAGTCAAAAACTTTCTCACATAAGGGACTGGGCTGCATACTAGACTTGGATTCGGTTTCTCCGATTTAACTGTGTAATCATCACCTGAAACCTGTAGGCTATGATTAACACAAATACCATCTTTGCTATTGAAGGCACATTTTAAAACTGCTTGGTAATTTTTTACTGAATGATTATCGACAATAAAATCTAAATCTACCCAATCATCTTTGTGAAAATCAATTAAATAAGCAACGGAAAGATGTTGATATCCTTCCTCTTCAAGTGGCACACAAGGAACTTTATCTCTAATGTTTTGAATTCGAATTGTTCGCCAACTGGGATTTTGTTGTGGTCTTTGCTGTTCGTAAAACTGAACGAACTTGTCATTGCCTACACGAGGGGAAGCATAGTTATAATTCGATGCCTTAATATTCGGTCTAGATAAAGCAACATCCAATGTAAATAATTGGCTTACTCCTGCGCCTAAGCTATGACCTGTAATATAAAGTTGGTCTATTGGTTTGTCAGATTTCTGGTATTTGTCAATCAAAGCAAACAACTGTTGTTGCATGGAATTTGTTTGTGTACTGGAGTCCTTGTCAGAGTAAATACGGAAAAAGCCTGATTCTACTCTAACCTCAGATGGTACGGAAACATTTGATTGATAGGGGACAAAGTTAGTTTGGTCAGCACCAAAATCATCTATTAGATCTTCGATGGAATCAGTACCGCGAAAGGCAAAAATATATGTATGAGGAGATTGTTGAGAACAAAAAACAATACCATAAGACTCTACTGTCTTGTTTTCATTGAAAATTGCATCAACACCCGTCCAACATTCAACCAAATCATAACCGAATGGCGGCGTTACATTTTTTGAATGGCAAACAGAAGGATTATTTTTATCCAGAATATTATAAGCCTGAATACTGGCTTCAACTAATAATAAAGCTTTATCCCGATCGAGTTCCGAAGTATTTAAGTAAGTGATTGTATTTTTCATGATAATTGTAATCAATAAAGAACGACTAGGAGAGGAGTGGGATGTTACCATTCCTCTCCTCTCTACCTCTTGTACCTACCCCATTAAAGTGTTTTCAAATACTCCAAAAGCTCCTTCTTCTGATCCTCAGTAAGTTCGGTAACCCCATATTCATGACCTTGATTGGAATTCCCTTTAACAGATGTGTCAAATTGAAATGGGGAAGTATCGCTTACTTCTGAGGTGGAAACATAACCTACTTTTTCGGGATCTATCTCTCGACTGCCTAGGTAAAAGCTTTTGGAGCGTTCTTCCTGGGGTAGTAGCAGTTCGTATAGGTTAGGAACAGAACCATTATGCAAATAGGGCGCTGTAGCCCAAATACCCGTTAATGGACGAGCTTTGTATACACTTTTTTCAGCAGCTGATTTACTGGTTGTCAGCGACTTGAGCTGTAATGTTTCGAATAATTCTCCATATTCAGTGAAGACATCTTTTAGCTTGAGGAGGGCAGTATCTTTTTGATTGGATTTAATTCCATCAGCAGATTGTTCTGCTTCTACAGTACCAGCAAACTCTATATTAGCGGCTTCGATGGTTTGCAATGGATGCTTTAGTAAAGCACCTAGTACAGAGTTGACTAAAGGATTTAAGCCCGTGGTTTGAGCAGGAATTAGCTCTAAGTGGGGAAAAGCTCCAATACGACCATCATATTTACCTGCTTCTAACTGGCGACCCATATTTACCAATTCAGTTGGGTCAGTTTTTACTTCTGCAACCGGTATAAGACGAGCTTGGTAGGGTATTCCTTCCTTTTGGCGGGCAATCACTTGGTGACATTTTAGACAATATTGTTGGTAATGTACTTCCCCCCGAGCAGCCATCTCTGAATCGATTGGGGGTAGATATTTTTCGGGCCATTGTGGTGAACGTAATTCATCAACCCATTTCTCAATCTTACCCAAGTTTTTAATCTTCAAAGAAGAATCATAAGCTTCCACGGATTTATCCTCTGGAATGTCAATTTGGCCAAATACTCCTAGAACCTCACCGCCATTACGTAGCAGAGTCCCTAAACTGGCTGGCCCATTGGGTGTGAAACCCGGCCATTGAACGACATCAGATTCGTTAGTTCCCCACAAAAAGGGATAACTAACTGGCGCATCAGACTGACGAGCATTAGTTGGTAGGTCATTAAATGTCACCATAATTTGGTTAAAAATAGAACCAATTGCATCAACTCGGGCAAAACCATAATGGGGTTGACCGGGATATGAGTAGTTGATCTTATTGTAATCATCTATACTATCGGTTTGAGCAAGCAAATCGCTACGCAGTTTGCTTAAGTCTTCTTGACTGGCTTGTTTACCCAATACTTTTTCAGCAAAGCGATGGAACTTTTCTTCATTTTTATAGGTTGCCCTTAAGGCTTCAACCAGACTGAGCTGGAAACTTTGAATATCTCCTAGAGTAGGGCCACCATCAATGCGAATATTGGTGCCTTTATAGCTGATTTGAGCAGTATGGCAAAGGGCACAGTTAAAACCCATCCACTCTTTGCCTTTACTATCGATATCCTTGACAAATCCAACGGGTAAACCATCCGGATTCAGTTTTGTCGGTTTAGTCGGTAGATAACGTAAAGCGTTAATATTGTGGTCAGAACGGAACAACTCTTGATTTGAGGCTTGCTCAAGAGCAAGAAACCAAGAATAGGGCATAAGTCTTGACCCTTGGTCAGTAAAGTAGAAGGATTGTTGAGTATCCTTTGTCCATCCTTGCTCTAGATGGACAACATCACCGACTGCACTAAGCAATGGTTCTCCTTCTTTGATTTCCTGTACCTTTTGTCCTGATGAACATCCGGCAATTCCCAAGACCAAGAAGAAGATGCAGATAGCGACAAAAAGTTTTTTATAAGGCATTTTACTTTTCTCCTTAACCAACTCTAGTCAAAATTTGACTAGAGTTGGTTATTGAAATTAAAAGAACCGAGCGGGAATTCCTATCCCCTAAAAGGGGATAGGGACGGGGCGTATAAACATTTGAGGAAATATAGAGAAGTCACATAACATAAGACTCAAAATCCTCAAGCCACGATACTATTAGGGATATTTTTGGGACCCATTAAGATATAGGGAAAAGTTCGCTCTTGATTCCGAGAATTGACTTCATTCGATATTTCTTGCAATTTTTCTTGGTATTTTTTGATGATGTCATCTTGCATTTGCGCGAAGGAGACTCTCACTTTTAGTGATGAGAGTAATTCGCGCTCCTCCAATTAATTGTTTACAGATTAATCCAGTACTACGTCTTAGGAGTCTGGTTTTGTTTTGAGAAAATTGCCCTAATCGTTTCCAATTGCTATCAGAAACCGATATCTGGGTTGCAGTATCCCCACTACACCAACCGATATATCCAACACCTTTTCTTTCAGTTATTACTAAGTCTCCTTTCCTGATGCCATGTCTGGTAACAGTGCCTCCGTATTTGCGACGTTTTCCACCTTTAGCGAATACCATTAAATGAAGTTGTCTTCTAGATATTGGTGGTCTTCTAATTACAAAGAACGGAGCATCAGTAATGGTTACTGAACCTTCCCAATAATGACCTCTACCTCCTGAATTTTCAACACCGCGATTGGATATGCCGACTAGCCGTCGGCATCCCTCGCGGTCAAATGGTAGATAATCAATAAAGGCAAATGACGCGAGAGTTACGGCATCTACTGCATGAGTTGCTGGTGTAACATCACCTTTAGAGTATTTCTGTTTTTTTAGCCCTAAATGCTTTCTAAGGTTGCTGGTTTGCCAGCCTAGCTTCTTGGTAACTGGTGCGAGTTTGGACAACTGCTCTAATATCCACTTTTGACCAACCATTACAGGAGAAAATCCTTTACCTGACTTAGCTGATTTTCTGCCAGAAGTTAAGTCAACATCCGCTTTGACGTATTCGTAAATGATTGAACTAATGGGATAGACCTTGGTTAGCTCGGTTACTACTCTGAGTAAAAGCTGGCAATTTGAGCGAATACTCGGAGCTAATTTACTTTGTTTGCGATTATCAAAGCGTTTTTGTCGGTGCGCTCTCAGTTTAAAAGATAACTTACGGTTAATTCTTCTCCCGCGACGGTTACGACGCATTAAAGCTCTTTGCTCCATGCGTTTTTTTACGGTTTCAAAAGGTAGAAAAATATGAGAGGTAAAGAGAGTAAACTTATTACTCTGAACTCCTACACTACCGAAATTTTTACCAGGATCAATACCACAACTGACAGGCTGTGTATTCGTTCCTGATGGCTCAATAGTTAGTTGGATGTAGTATTGGTTGAGTTTGTCCCACTTACCTATTGCTTTGCCATCCCGAACTAGCTTCCTAGCTTTTGATGGTTTAGTTGGCATTAGTGGTTTACCTTCTTTTGATACTACTGGCACTCGATTCAAGATATAATCCTCCGAGTATAAGTTTTAGTCCCTTCGACCACCTAATCTAATATGTCTTGGCTCTACCCAACGACTGACCCAACAGTCTTAAAGAAAGTCCGAACTAGGGAGGTATTCGGAAGTTTGTACCAAGATTAGGCTAATCAGGTCTAGTCAACTTTTAATTAAAAATTGGGCTTTTCAAGCCCTCGCTAAAAGCGAGGGTAGTTGACTAGAGCGACTATCAAACATACTTAAGTTATACTGTCCTATCCGCTCAACTTTGACGTTGTTGATATAAAACGCAAAGCTTTGAATAATTGTGTGCCAAAAGGTAGGCAAAAGTTTCATCAGATCTCTTTTAAACATAAAACCTTCAAAGTCTTTAGAAGGAGGAGCATAAAGAGACAAAGGCATATTGGGTACATAGGCCAAATATTGATATTGACCGTAATGTACAAGTGTACCTCGGAATTGAGGATAAAGCAGAGCAAGTAGAGGATGATTTTTAGCAAAATTTCGATAACTCGCGAGAATGATCGATTCGATTAGATAATGATTGCGAGCACCATGAGTCCACGTCGTAAATACAACAGCATCAGCGGTTTGCACGTAATTTTTAGCCATTAACCAATGTTGTCCATCTGCTGGAGTATAAATCGGATTTGTTAAACTAGTTGGTTGCGTGACACTTAATTGAATGGCTAAAGGTCGAAGGAGTCCATCCCAGTTCTCTTGGCGATAATACAATGCAACTGGGTCTGTAGTATATTGTGTAGGAATACCATCTACTTCTTTAAGGTTTTCACTCATCATCTGCAACATTTGATAATTCGTGATGTAGAGCCGTCCTTCTTCCAAGGCTTCTTCATAAGTTTGGTCGGTCAATTTGTTGACGACACTCTTAACATCCTCAAAGTTTTCTGGCAAAAGATTTTCTTCTGTTGATAACCTCTGAATTGCAACCAGATTAACTCCAGCAACTCTTTGTAATCCGAAATAGAGTAACTGCTCAATAACCACTGGTGGAGATGGGGTGTGAAAGGCGATCGGGTTGCCAAAAATCCTCTCAATCTGCTTTAATAGCACAATGACACTTGAGAAGTTCCCCATAGAGATTCCAGAGGAAGAACGTACTCCCCTGGTGAATTGGTTGCTGGACCTAGTTGCTGAACAGCAACAGATAATCGAAAAGCAGCAGCAGACTATTGCTAAACTCGAAGCAAAAGTTAACAGCCTTGATGAGGAACTCAAAGCGGCTAAAAAACTGAAGGCCAAACCAAAAATTAGTCCGAGCACTCTCAACTCAGAAAAAAAGAACTCAAAAAAAAGTGGGAAACGACCAGGGTCAGACAAGCGCAGCAAAAAGCTCGACTTTGTGGTGGATGAAGAAAGAATAATTGAGCCAGAAGAAGAACTGCCAGATGGAACCACCTTTAATGGATATCGAGAATATGATGTGCAGGATTTGATTATCAAGCGGCATAACATCCGATTTCTGCGCTTCCGAATACGTCACAGTCGAGGGAAAAACAATAGTCGGGAAGTTACAAGCGAGAATACCTTGGACATTACGGACCGACCCTCAAGTCATTTACTCTCTATCAACATCATCAGTGTCGAGTGCCCCAGAATTTAATCTGTGAACAGCTTAGGGAGTTAGGGGTAGATATTTCAACAGGTCAAGTCAACCGCCTTCTGGTGGAGGATAAAGAGTCTTTTCACACGCTCGCAGAGTCAAGTCTTGCAAGCAGGGTTAGAGACAGCCGAGTATATACACACGCTCTGACACAGGAGCCCGACATCGGGGGCAGAACGGATATTGTACTGTCATAGGTAATGACCTGTTTACCCACTGAGCGCAGTACCCAAAGTAAAAGTCGGTCAAACTATCTACGGATTCTGAGAGGACCATACGAAGACTTCGTACTCAATGAATATTCCCGCAGTTATCTGGAAAAGCAACAACTGCCAGCCTGCCATCTATCCAAACTGAAGTTTGACTCTCAGGTCATCAGTGAAGATGAGCAAGAGTGGAACCAATATAAGCGAGAGATTAGGCATTACCAGCCAACAGGGAATCAAACTGGTAACAGAGGCTGCCTTGCTCGGGAGTGCAACCCTCGCATGGGCTTTCACCATTTACAATTGTTCGAGGGTGACGGGGCCAAACAGTTTGCGATTTTAGTCCACGCTCTGTGTTGGGTTCACAGGTCACTCAGTCTTCGCCGTCTTAATGGAGTAACGGCACAGCAGCGGCAAGAGCCAATCGCAAGTGCAGGATACCTTGTGGGCTTACTACCGTGAACTGAAGGCTTATCAAGAGCAGCCAACTCGACTCGAAAGAGAGAGATTACAAAAACGCTTTGATGAAATTTTTGGGCAGCGCTACCCTCATCACTATGGTCTGAACCTAGTGATGCAGCAGTTCTGTGCCCATAAAGATGAGTTAATGCGGGTTCTAGATTCACCCCAACTACCTCTGCATAACAATGCTGCTGAGACTGACATCCCTTGAATATGTCACCAGGCGTAAGATTAGCGGTGGCACTCGTCATGATAATGGGCGTCGGGCGAGAGATACGTTTACAGGGAAAGAAGAAGACTTGTCGAAAATTAGCTTATTCCTTCTGGCAGTATTTACTCTCTCGCATCAAAGGAGATGAAACTGTTCCTTATCTCCCAGATGTGATTAGAGCGCGAGCGGCAGCCCCTACTTGATACCAACCATTCTGTTTAGTTAGAGCCAGAAGAAAAAATAATCAGCCACGGTGGCGAGTGCCTTTCTTCCCCGATCCCGAAGTGGCGCAGCGCTAGGCTGCCCCCGATCGCGCTGCGCGCGCCGCGAAGCGGATCTCTGATACTGTTGGCGAAAGTAATCTTTACTGAAATTAATAGTACTACAAGAGCCGAAAAATCTTAACTTTAGTCATTAATAATACTTTGTGTATTATTAGCTGTAGCACATTCGCCAACAGTATCATCTCTTCGCGATCGCCTCCAGTGGTTATTGAGCAGTTACCATTTCCATTATGGCAAGTCACATAGTCTTTTAACCCTAAATCGATCCCAGTAACCACCCCATCTGTTGAAGTTAGTGGTTCGGGTAATTCCTCTTCTAAACCAACAGATGCAAAGTATTTACCTGATGGCGTAACACTAATCGTTACTGTTTTAATAGTTCCCTCAATTTCTTTAGTGATAATTGCATCAATCAAGCCTACTTTTGGGACTTTTATTTGACTACCAAGGACTTTGACATTTTGAGGGAAACTAATTGATTGCCGATTAGATTTAGCTTTGAATCTGGGTTTTTTGGCTCTACCTTCAAACCAATTCTTAAGAGCTTGTTCCAAATGTTTGGATGTTGCTTGTAGAACTTGAGAATAGCAATCTGTTTTTAGCCAAGGTAATTCTTTCAAAGCGCGAAGGTAGCATAGCGTTAAGCTCGGTACGCTTGAGCCATCTTCCATTATTTGTACGATGTTCGTACTGCAACGCTAGAGAGCGATTCCACCAAAAACGAGAGCAGCCAAATTGTCTTGCCAATAGCTGCTTTTGTTCTTTGCTTGGATAAATTCTAACTTTCATTGCTTTTCTCATGAGACAATAATATCATGCTCACTGAAAAAATTATTATCTTCATGAAAACTAAATACAATAAAGCATATAGAGCAGTTTATAACCTCACCGCCCATTTAGTTTTAGTTACTAAATACCGCAAACCTATTCTCACTGATGAACTATTGACCGAGCTTGAAGCTATATTCGCGTCCATACTCAATACCAGAGGCGGAAAATTGGATGAATTTAACGGCGAAACAGATCACATACACTGCATTGTGAGCTATAAACCAAGTATTTCTGTATCAAACTTAGTAGCTAATCTCAAAGCTACATCAAGTAAAACTATGTGGCGCAATCACCCTGAATACCTAAAGAAACAGTATTGGGGAAAGCGAGTATTATGGTCTGGAAGCTATTTTATTTCGAGTTGCGGAGGCGTTACTATAGAACAGTTACGGAAATATGTCGAGCAACAAAATAGACCTTTACCCAATAAACCCTGTCCGTGATTCATCACGCCGATAAATCGGGCGACTTCTCACGGAAGAAAGTTAAATGCCTTGAAATCTAGGTTTTCGGGCTATGCCAGCCCAGTTCCCGATATTCTCGACTCGCTGACTAACCAGCCGATCTATCGGGATGACATCTATGATCGTCCTCCCTTGGGACGAGAATGGGGACGTGGTCGGGTCACTCTTATCGGCGATGCTGCGCATCCGGTACAACCCAACATTGGTCAGGGAGGTTGCATGGCAATTGAAGATGCTTTTGAACTGGTGAAACAACTTTCTAAGTCTACAAAGGAGGATTTCGTTCCATCGCTGCTGCGTCAGTTTGAATCTAGCAGATGCGATCGTGTCGCCCGTGTATACAGTACCGCCCGCCAGGTCGGTCAGTTAGGGCAGGCAGAGGGCGCGATCGCTTGTTTCATCCGCAACTGGATCTACAAACTCACTCCCACCAAGCTTGCTGACAAGCAGTTTAAATGGCTATTCGATTATGTCCCTAACTGGGATACAGCGACCTAAGCTGAGTATTTTTGAAATTCACACTTATAAAGCTGGCGTATCTGCTAGTAAATGTCACCAGGGCAGTCAGCATCCTAACAACGCCCATTCACACCGACCGTCAAGAGTCGATTGGTCACGATGGCAGGGCGAGTGGCGGCGGGTGATGGGCAACATTATAATTAATATTTTAAATTGTTTCTAATTCCGGTAATCTCATAAGCCAGAATTAGGGTCAAAGCTTTGCTAAACATGGATTTGAGGTCGAGCGCGACCCTTTACTTCATGAATTGTTGCCACATACCACTAACTCTTGTTTCATGATTTATTAAGCGCGATCGCCTTTAGATATCAACTGAGTCGCAATCACTTCTTAGAACACTAGTTGAAATGTTTGCCAGTCGTGAATATATCTCTAGATCAAGATATACGAAGTTGAAAGAGAGGTTAGGAGAGAGGAATTAGAATAAGTAGAATTTATCGCTCTTTTCGCTCACCCTTCAGGGTCTATTGCTCGCTCTCAGAATTATTGATGGCAATTTTACACTTATTTCTACCTTTTTGTCCGGGCTTGGGTCTAAATAGTGGTCTTCTAGCTATTTCATAAGTAAAACTAATGTAATAGATAAGTTTTTTTTTGTTACATTTGTTTACACTTGCTCTAATATATACACATACATCAAAATACATATTCAACCAACGCAATCATAAACACATGACAACAACACTACAGCAGCGC
>JASJEK010000224.1 GCA_030064915.1 Xenococcaceae cyanobacterium MO_234.B1 | reverse complement strand
CCACTTTCCGCACGTCAAAATGTAGCATCAAAAGATTACGAATTTTTCTGGACTTAGCGATCGCCAAGTTCTTAATTTGCGATCACGCAGTGCCAGGCTTCGCCTGATCGCGTTAGTCAAGAAATTGGGGTTTGGCGTTGCTTCGCACTCGCGTAGCGAGACCGCTAAAATCCCCTCAGAACATACTATTCAAAATTTACCTCTGCCAAGTTCAGGGTTTTAAAAGGTTCTCCTAAAGTTAAAGTTTTTGATGATGTCTTCTATCTGCCTCAGTACCATTTTAATAAGCATGAAGTGGTAGTCGGCGCAATAGGTTCAGCCCTTCACAACATTCTTTTTGATATATCTTTTGAGGCTCATATTATTAGACAAAAATGGAGTGAAAGATATCCAAAAATGAGAACTGATGCATTATTGGCAACAATGCAGCTTTATGGAGATATTAAATTCAATCGTCAGAGCTTTTTAGACGGCTATGCTCGATATCACGAGCAAGTAAAGTCCTATTTTGCTGGAAGACCTAACGATTTTTTGATCATGAATATTTGCCAAGGTAATGCTTGGGAAATATTATGTAATTTTCTGGATAAACCCTGTCCTGATGTCCCTTTTCCAATAAAAAATGCTAAGAAAAATATTACTCCCGCGAAACAAATCTTAAGTAACATTATCGGAAAAACAGGTTTTAAAACATCTTAAAAATTTGCAATAACTTAACAGATAAAAGCAAATGAGAATACATCGTCGAGATCGTCATTGGTTCAGATATGGTCTTCTGGCCAGCACTCTTTGTGCTTTGACTATTTACTCAGCATCATCTTTAGGAAATAATAATGTATCAACTACTTATATCGACCCTGCTTATTATCAAAGTATACAATTTGGCTATCATTCCCATTGGATACAACCTTGGCGAGCATATCTAGAAACTATTCCTGCTCATAAATTTCTTGATGGTATTGGTGTAGTTTTTAATATCAATCTCAAAAAAACAAGTATTAATCCTGATTTAATTGCAGAGATGTTGGCTCGTCATGGAGTTAAGCAAGCTCGTTTAGAAATTAATTGGAATCAAATCAACTACCATGATGAAACTCAGATTAATAATCCTGACGGAATTCGTGCTAGGTTGTTAGCTCTCCAAAAGCACGATATCCGCCCTCTAATATTACTTAATGCTAATCAGGGTGCGCCCTGCCCTCTGCTCACAACCCGTACGACATTATCGAGAAATGCCAATGTCGGTGATACAGAAATCAGACTAAAAGACACTACGGGTATCATAGCCAACTATAGCGGTCTTTCTCACATTACTAAAAAATCTTGGGCTGCGGAGATTCTCATTACAGCAGTCAATGGGAATTGGGTTACTTTATCGAAACCGTTACCAAAACCCATCGGCATTGGCAAAAAAGTAGATATTGCCACTTTAAAATATCGTCCTTTTTCTCCTCCTGATACCGCGGACTATCAAAAAACTATTGCTGGATGGCAAAAATATGTAGCCACTGTAACGCAATTTGTTACAGAAACTTTAGGCACAACAAATAGTACAGATAAAGGTTTTGATTTAGAAATTTGGAATGAGCTTTCTTTTGCTTCAGACTTTCTCTATATCAATAAATACTATGAAAAAGACCTCTATAAGTATAAAAAAAATACTATTTGGCAAAATCTAGTTACAGAAACTGTTAACTATGTTGAGGCTCATCCCCAAGACTTTCAAGGAATCGCAATCAGTAATGGCTTTTCTAATACAACTCCTTGGCCTGCTTCTTCCCAAATGCCTCCTCGTATTGTAGCTCTTAATAAACATCCTTATCGCAGTCGTAAAAACTTTCCTCAACAAGAGTATAAAGGTAGTAAAGCCCTAGATGCTTTAGGCAATGAAACCAAATTTACCCCTTCTTACTCAATCTGGTTTCCTGAATATTTTGCTACTTTTTTACAAACTGAAACTTTACTCAGAGATATGGCCCCATTTCCCTCTGAGTTTGGTGGAGCAGTTCATGGACGCAACGCAAGAGTAGTTAATGGCAAAGTATTACCAACCACAATATGGATCACTGAGGTAAATATTCACCCCCAAGAAGATGATTCTAGCGTAACCGAAGCTCAAGCATTAGCTCTTAAAGCAAAGGCAGCAATGCGCTATTTTTGTTTCTATCTCAATAAAGGAGCGGAAAGAGTTTATCTTTATAATGTGCTGGGTGGCAATAAAGGATACGGTGTTGTACAAGATAATTTTGCTCAATATGCTTCTCAAATAAATACAAAATATCCTCAGCAAGACCAAGAGTATGTATCCCCAACTCTACTTACTACCAGTCGTATAGTAGAGCAAATGAAAGATGGTCTCGATCCCAATTTGAATAATCCAAGACAGTTAGAAGTAGTTTTTATCAAAGAAAAACACAATAACTCCCAATTTCAAGGGGATGGCTCTAAAGCTCATCCTAATCTTTACAATCGAGAGCTATTTACTTTTCTTCCTTATCAAGTCAATGAGCAAAAATTTGTAATTCCTTATTATGTAATGACCAGAGACATTAAAGAAGATTTAGCTCCAGAAAATTATGAATTAGCTATTAAAGGATTTAGAGCAGGAAAACTACAAGTCAAAATTTATGATCCACTTCAAGATAGGTATTTGCCAGAAGTTGCAATAAAGCAACAGAAAGACCAAGTAATTATGAATCTAGAAACAACAGATTATCCTTATTTATTAATAGTCGACGAGCAATAAAAAGAGCTCTTTCAACATCTTGGTAGAAAAAGTATAATACATAATTCTGTCCAACTACTTACTCTTCTGCTGCTTGATGCACCATCATTGATATTATTCAAATAAAAAATTATCTAGTGTTAGTCCATCCGTATTGACATCTATTAAGGTAGCTAAAACATGAAAACGAGGTTTGTTAAGATTCCCATCGCGACTAATTTTCACCAGAGTATCAGAGCCAGATGGTACTAACTGGATGTAGTCAAATGGACTAACACTACTATAAGCTGGACTATTGAGAATGCCACTGAGATCGATTTTGTCTTCTGATTGGAAATCAAGAATGGTATCTCCCCGATCTTGAAGATTGCTGTAAACAAAAGCATCTGCGCCAGCTCCACCCCTCAACTGGTCTACACCGCGATCGCCACTAAGTACATCGTTCCCATTACCGCCATTGAGAATATCATTATGAGCCCCTCCACTAAGAGTGTCATTCCCATCGTTACCATTAATTAAGTCATGTCGATTAAGACCATTGATAATATCGTCACCATCACCACCGGTAAGGGTATCATTGCGATTAGTACCATTAACATTAGTACCATTAATGGTTACTGCTGTGTCTACAGAGATGGAAACTGAATCGTTATTGGCAATAGGATTACTATTGTCGTCAATGGTGCCCACTACATCGATGTTGACAATTGCCCGATCAATTCTGCCATTACCGTCACTGATGATGTATTCGAAACTAGCATTGCCGCCAAATCCAGCATCAGGAGTAAAGATGACATTGCTTGCTTCTATAGTGGCAGTGCCATTAACTTCATTACTCACAGTTTCAATAGTTAGGTCATCTCCATCTGCGTCGCTATCGTTAGCCAATAAATCAATGATGGGTATAGTTACTGCTGTATCTACAGAAGTAGATGCTGTATCATCATTGGCAATGGGACTATTATTTTCTGTTCCACTATTTTCTGTCCCATCGATTTCAGCAGCATCAATTGAGCCAATGTTTCCGCCATCATTTTCACTATTAGCCATTAGCATATAGGTCTGTCCAACAGGAAGAAAGCTGGAAACTTCAAAACTAACTGATGTTTGACCATTAAGCTCAATAAATGCATATGGCTCATCGGCAGTACTATCCCAGCGGTAGATCGCTAGAGCAGTGGCATCACTGGGAATTCCAGAAATACTAATTATCGGGGCATCCGTCAAACTCGAAAAGTCTTCTCGATTGTCCCAAACCCACATTTTCCGTCCGTTTCCTCTGAGGATAACCACTCCTTGATCAAGGGGATCTGTATATATGAAACTCATCCCTTGGGTAAGGGTTAAAACCTCCTCTAAAACTTGTCCTTTTTCATTAGGCTGCCAAACATAGTTTCCACTGTCATCAAAAGAATAAAAGTCTGCCATGCTGGTTTGCTTCTCAGGTGCTGAACCTGTGATGGTAAATGGAGCAGAAAATAGACCTACCCGATCATTAATTCCTCCGTTACCCACTACAGATAACTGATCCCAAAGAGCAGTTAAAAACCCAATGCCTCGCTCTTCGTCAGTACCGTTCCAGTTACGATAATTAAATTCTCCAGCAACAAAACCCACATTTTGATTAATACCACCTACTTCTTTTGCTCTGATAAAATTTCTGCTAGGAGCCCAATCGCTACTATTATCAATACTAGAAAAATGGGGATTAGGATTAGAATCGTGATAGCTATGGAGATTTAGAACTTGCAGAGTATTGTCATTAAAAAGAGGGGCTAGAGCCTCAAGAAAATCGTTGGTTCTTTCAATGGATATGGGAGTCCCGCCCAGACCTGGACTGGTAACAATATAGTTGGGATTGACCGAATGTACCCCATCGGCAAATTCTTCTACGGCAAAGGCAACCTGTTCTGGAGAGTTGCCACTGACTATATGGTCTGGCTCATTGATAATACCGTATGCTTTAACGCGATCGCCAAAGTGTTGAGCATAAGTACGACCTACTTCGTACCAGTCAAAATCAAAGATGGAACCGCCATCAATATCGGTTCTGTATTCAAGGTAAAGATAGATATTGACATCTTTACTGTTGGCATAATCAACTACTGCATCAAAATTTTCTGGAGATAGAGAGCCAAAAGAGTTCCATTGCTGGGGACCACCGCTAGCTCTTCCCCAGGAAATATCGAGGTCATGGGCCAGATTAATCGCTGCGATATTAGAGGTTAATTTCTTTGTGTCGCCTGAATTACCAAGATTAATACCAATAAAGCCTCCTGGGTCTTGGTCACTATCATTGGGGCCACCACCAAAGCCTTGTTGAGACAAAAAACTATATTTATTAGAGCCGATTCTGACTAAGTTATCTTCTGAAATTAGAGGAATAAAGTTATCTGCCATTTTAACTTTGCTTTGATTTAAACTCGAATAACAAAAATATACCCAAAAAGCTGAAAGAACAAACATTAGACCTCTTGCATAAGTCCCATTAACCTCCGGGAGGAGACTTAATTTCTCACCGCCCTGTTAATTTTGTTATTGAGTACGCTGGTAAAATAATTTCTGGGAAAGCAGTGCCACTTTTGCGCTTTAAAATCTCACTTCCCGTGATTAAGGTTTGGGGATTTTCCGACAATTGTTGATAGCTAACTGAAGCAGAAAAAATTTGCTCTAAATTGATAGTGATGTTTTGATGGGATAAATTAATAATTACGGCTTGGGAGTTTACGCCATCGTGAAATATCCAACCATATAAAGCAGGATATTCAAAGTTTTTTTTGCCAACTAAAGTAGGTAAAGGAGAAAAATCAATTTTCTGGGCTTCCTTCATGCCTGAAGTTGCTTCACCCAGTAAGCTGAGAGTTGAACCAGTAGCGGAAAGACTCATGGGTGTAACCACCATATTTTCATCACTAGGATTGAGAAAACTTTTTTTACCAGCAAAGATTGCAGCAAACCGAGAATTTCCAATTAATACATGGTTACAAGAGATAGTAGTTCGGGAATCTTCTAGAAAGAGTAAACTCATAGTCAATGCATACAGTCCATGAGTCCAACTACCCATTACTCTTTGTTGTTTTCCCTGATTTTTTTTGCCAAATATATTTTCAAACAAATTATATTCTGTAATCCAAATTTGCTTGTTATCTGGAATTAACTTTAACTGGTTATTATTTTGGAGATTGTGCCAGCTTCTAAAAGGTTGTCCCAAAATAATCGGTACTTCTTCAGAGGTAAAAAAAGGATAAGTTGAGTTGGAGTCTATTGGAGAATTTAAGCCATGTCCGCTATAGATATGAAGAGTCACAGCATCTGCTTGATACATGGCTGAAGAGAGAAGACTTTTGTGCCAATTTTGTTGACGGATTGAATCTTTTGGTTTGGGTACTACTCCTACCAAGGCAATTTCTGCTGCGGGAAACTCTTGTTTGATCGCAGCTATCCACTTACTAGCAGTGGCAGCATAATCAGCCGAAGTAGGAAAAACTCGCCGATAGTTAGGAACATCAAAATAAAATTCATTACCTAGTTCAATGTATTTTACTGGCATTCCTAAATCTCTTGCTGTTCGCAACATTTCTAGTTGGGATTCGAGGGTAGAAGTAGCGAGATTTAACACGAAAATAGGAACTGTATTCGTTTCTTTTATTCCGACTTGTATAGCTTCTAATTTGCTGGCATTATACTTAAGCTCTTTATCTCTAAAATTAATTGGATAACCAGCCATTGCTTCTCTAACATTTTTAATTAATCCTCCTCTTTGCCAATCCCAGTAGTTAGATACTGTTCCTCCTGGAATTCTTAATAATTTTGGATTTACTTGCTTGACTGCTTGCCAAAAGTCAGGATTTTCCCAGGATTTTACTAGTAAGGAATTGACATTAAAACAGGCATAATTTTCTGGCAGAGGACGAGAAAACGATGAAACAGAAGCAGTGACAATTGATGATTGTGCTAGTGCTGATGGTTTTTCTGGATTGTTTTGCCTACTACAACCACTTATTAATAATAGGCTGGCTAAAACAGGAAAATTTAACCAAGAAATAGAGTTTGCCAAAGTTTTTAGCATATTAAATACAACTAATACTAATATCGATAATCAACAAATATTTTTTTGAGAAACAAAGGTAAAACTTTTTAGATAATTTATTTTGTCTGAGTAGGTACAAGGTATGCCTTGCCTCTACCTTTGTTAGTTTTGGGATTCTCGTTGATAACGAGAATAAACATTAACTACTAGACCAGCTAAGAGCCATAAATAAAAAGAAAAGCATTTGATTTCAAAAATCCGTTCAACAAAACCATAAAAAATTGTGATAATACTCAAAGTACAAAATGCTATTCCTAATGCTCGGCTCTGACTTTCTAAAGAATAATCAATCAACCATTGAGCACTTTGGTATAAACGTTTAAATATATATCCGAATAGGGCAACTCCTGGAATTCCGTAATAGAGTAACATGGCAAACCAATAAACATCTTCAAACCAAAAATTTCTTTCTAAAATTAAACTTTTTTGACCAGGAAGAAGCTCTGCTAATTTGTGAATTGCTTCATTTGGTGCAGGACTCAAACCAAACCAATTTCCCGTACCAATAATTCCTCGAAAAATAGTTTTAATAATCCATTGTCGCGTTCCTTTTTCCCAGTACTCGGCTGAAAAAAGTTGCCCAAAATAACTTAGTAAGTCAAAATCTTCTCCATGTCTAATAGCCCATCCGTCTATTGAGGTATCCACATTTAGAAAAAATAAAGAGCAAAAGATAAGAATAAATAAACCAAACAAATAAATCCAGATTATTTTACCAGCCCATAGCTTTCTCCTGTAAAGAAATAAGACTAATATTGGAATGATCAGACCAAACAAAAGAGCGATTCGCTTATAAGTAGCGAAAAAAGCAAAATACATAATTAAGAAATTTAATATTTTTGGTGATAAAAGTGAATGAGTGCTATTTTGAAATGTGGAAACCACCAGCATAATAAAGCCAATTAATAAAAAGGCAGAGGTATTAGCAGTATTGGCAAAAGTACCATTAACGGCACCAGTTTTTAAATTACCACTAGATACTTCAGAACTTTTTTGAATTGCTACTCCTCCTGCTTCCAAATTCACATTCCGAGGAACGAATAAGTTGTCAAAACTAGCAGGAGCAAAGTATTGAATAGTAACTAAATATCCTTGAATTAATCCCAGGATTAAAATCGTTTTCAGAATCAGATTTACTTGCTGTTTCGATAAGTTAAGATCGACAATAATATAATAAACAGCAACATAGCGCATCAGAGTTCGTAAATTATTGAATCCACTAAAAATAGATGTTTGATGAACAATTAATAAAATTATTGCCCAGAGCGCAAAAAGAATAAAGGCTAATTCGACTGAAGATTTAATTAAGCGATCGCGTCTAAGTAACCGCTTATAAAAAACTCTGAACCATAAAAAATAAAGCACAAACTCGTGCAAAAATCGCAGAAAAAGAATAATAATTGAAGGGGCAGGTGTCCATCTCAGAACAAACTCTTCAAAAGGAATATAAACGGCGATCGCAAAGACAATCCAAAAAGGAATTTGTCCTTTGAGTTTAGCCGTTTGATACCAGTCAATAATTCTCCAAAATATTTCACTCGGTTTAGCAACCATATTCAAATTAGAATTTTATTATTTTATGTACGATTAGATATGCTCTATCTCTCGTAGGAACGTCTTTTCCTTTTCCTTATCTGCTAACTAGCTAAATTTAAATAAGTGTACTATTTTATTGATATTTACTAATGTCCGTTGCTCTCATCGCTCACTATCTTGGTCCTCGTTTGGGAATTGGACAGTATCTAGAGCGATTATTACCTCCCTTAGTAGCAGAATTAACTCAACGAGAAGTTGAAGTAACCATTCTAGCTTCTCCCAACGCTGCTGCTAAGACCCCTGCTTTGGCAAAATTGCAAGATGTAGTTCAAGTTCTCCCACCCCTAGATTACTCTCCAGGAAAAAGATATGCTTGGGTTGCTACCAGCTTTGCTAACTATTGTCGGCGCGAAAAGATAGAGGCAGTGGTTTGGCTATCAAATCCGATTGTATTACCATGGCATCCACCCACCATAGCAGTAATTCACGATGTCAATGAATGGAAAGCAGCCAATAAATATGGCGATCGCATCAAAACTTGGTTGCGGGCTGCTATTTATCTCGATACTTCGCTTCATTTTGCCCAACAGATTATTGTGATCAGTGAGGCGACGAAACAGGAATTATTGCACTTTCGCCCCGATCCTCAATTGAAGTTAAAGGTAAAAGCGATCGCTAATGGTAATGATTCCCAACTAATCGATTTATCCCCTGTTTCAATTCCTGCCCCTACTTCCCCTTTTCTCTTATCCGTCGGTAGAATCGATCCTGTTGCTAAACGTCTGCCAGAAGCAGTAGCCCTAGTCTCAGCCCTGAGAGAAATTAGCGGTGAACCTTGGGAATTGCATTTGGTAGGAGGAATGAACGCTAGTACCCAAGCTAGTGGAGAAGCCTTTCTTAAATCGATTGAGAATCAGCCTTGGGTTCATTATCATGGTTACGTCGGCGATCGCGCTTTAGCCCAGTGGTATCGTCAAGCAACGGCGGTAGTATTTCTCTCAGAAAATGAGGGTTTTGGCTTACCAATCGCCGAAGCAGTTTCCTTTGGTCGTTGGATCGTGGTTAATCAAATTAATCAAGCAAGTCTGGAAGCTGGAGGGGCTGCGGTTATTTCTGTTGCTGCTACCAATCCTCAAAAAGCAGCAGCGACATTGCTAAAGCAACTCCAAAAAAGTCCATTTCCTCCCACTAAAGCCAGTGGACAACAATGGCACAAGACGGCAAGCGCTTACGTAGCAGAAATCTGTAGTTTAACCAAAATCATTAAAAATCGACAATTCTAGAACACCGATTTAGTAAATCTATCTTAAATGTCGGAAGAGGACTCCCGTTAAACCGACGACAGGAGGTTAACGGCGAGATGAATTCCGACCAATATTCCTAAACGCGAAGCCTCCTTTTTAATCTTAGGTGGCTTGGGAAGACGTTTACAGTAATCTTGGATAATTTCTGACATACTAACTCCGCGTTGTTGTGCTGCATACTGAAGTCTCGATTTTTCATCTTCAGTAAGTCTTACTCTTAACGAATATTCTCTAGCCATTGTATCAACAAAACATGATACAATAATTCTAGCATTAGGTCGAGCAATGATTACATTTACCTACCGATACAAAATCAAGCCAACAAGAAAGCAGGTTGGGCAATTTGAACAATATTTAGATATTTGCCGTAGTGTCTATAATTATGCTCATGCTGAAAGAAAAGCTTGGATTGAATCGCGTAAGTCATTAATAGATCGTTGTTCGAATAAGAGTGAATATATCATCCCTGCCGATGCTCCTTTTCCTAGTTACAATCTGCAAGCTAAAGCATTAACTAAAGCTAAACAAGAATTACCGCATTTAAAATTGGTTAATGCTCAATGTTTACAGCAAGTTCTCAAAAGATTAGATAAAGCTTGGTCTGATTTCTTTAAAGTACCAGGACGAGGTTTTCCTCGTTTCCGTAATAAGAATCGGTTTAGAAGTTTTATTTTTCCTCAACTGTTAAAGAATTGCTTGGAAAAAGGAAGGGTTAAGCTCCCTAGTATTGGTTGGGTTAGGATTAGACAATCAAGAGAATATCCTGTTGGTTTTACACCTAAACAAATTCAAGTAGTTAGAAAAGCTAGCGGGTATTATTTGATGATTGTTTTTCAGTCCAATGAATCTGTACCTGATGCAGTGCCAGGACAAGTATCGATAGGTCTTGATGCAGGAATTGAAAGTTTTGTAGCTACTCCTTTGGAATTAATCAAGAGTCCTAAGTTTCTTAGAAGTCGGCTCAGGAAGCTGAAATTGCTCCAGCGACAACTGAAAAAGAAAACAAAGGGTTCAAGCAATTGGTTAAAACTCCAAAGGAAAATAGCTAAGTTTCATGAAAAAGTAGTCAATACAAGACGTGATTGGCACTTTAGATTAGCCCATTATCTCTGTGACCAAGCTGATAATATTTTTGTTGAAGATATTGATTTTAAATCTTGGTCAAAAGGATTATTCCGCAAACAATCTCTTGATTCAGGAATTGGTGGATTTATCAATGAGATCTTGCCTTTTGTTAGCTGGAAAAGAGGTAAATATTACCTCAAGGTGGATAAAAATGGTACGTCTCAAGAATGTTCCAATTGTGGTCAACATACTGGCAAAAAAGATTTGAGTGAAAGAATTCATTTTTGCCAATATTGCCTTCATACCGAGTCAAGAGATACTAACTCAGCCAAAGTAATCAGAGATCGTGGACGTGTTGCCGTCGGACAGACGGTATTCAAAAAGCGCGACAACGCGGTCTTGGGGGTTTCCCCCATGAGCGATTGTCGTAAGAACGCTTGTGGAGATGGGCTGTCAGGGGTCAGACAATTAACTTTGTTCGATCTAGATAAGTATCTGGGAAACAAGAATCTCCCGTTAAATTGCGTTAGCAATTAACGGCGAGAGTGTCAATATTTGCCACTGATAACGGTAAAGTATCATTATGGAAATTTAACTATAAATCAGCGATCGCGATATGTCTGGGCGCAAAATCCTAGATAATGCATAGCGAAGATGACCCATAAAACTTGACTGGTTTGATAAAGATTTTTCAGCTTACCTTCTTGAGATAGTTGATGCAGTTTACGTCTAGTAAAGCGAACGGGAGCTTTTAAATGGGATAGAGTTGTTAGTAAATAGGTCAATAGGGGTTTAGTGGCTCTTTCTTGTTCGTAACCTACTCCCCTAACCCGAGCAATTTTGCGATACATTTGCCTGAAAGAATATCTAGCAGGATGAGCCACACAACTATCCTCTGCATAAGCTAGAGAATACCCTCCAGCGAAAACCCTTTGACCCCACTCTTTATCCCCTCCCGATTTTAGCGATGAATTAAATAAACCTACTCGGTCAAATACCGATTTGTAGGTAAATACATTAGCTGTTGCCCCGTATTTTTTTTCTTCGATATATTGTTTCTGTTTTAAGAAAGTAACGCTATCTTAAATTGGAGTAAGGTTTAACGGTTACTCTTGGAGTCCAAGGTACTCGACCTTCTCAAAGCGGAACGGGGTTTATAAACGGAGGGGCTATGACGCGAGGTCTCATTGCGTCCTTGAAAGCCCCGTCCTGGAGAGACCCCAGGCGACGACCCCTCGCCTGCTTGGCTCTCGTCAAAACTGGAGAAAGGCAGTTTTTTCCCTAACTTTGGCCTTCCCATTCCCGACTCAGAAGGTTGTCGTTCAAACCAGAGCAACATTAAGCCAGTGGTAACTAGAAAAGAACCTGCCATACCTGCTAATAAGAACAATTTAAGATTCGGACTCGTTGGATGATTTTCTTTTGGTAAGCTTGGCTCTTTAATTAACTGAACAGGAGGATAAAGGGAATAGACGTGTTCTTTCCCTAAATCTAATTCCGCTAAAGTTGTAGCAAAAATTGCTTCGGCCACCTTTAGATCGCGCTGAAAGTTATCCATCTTTAGCTTTTCTTGAGCTATACTTCTCTGACGACCTTCTAGTTGCACCATCTGCTTTTCTAACTCTTGGATTTGTGCTTCTAATTTCTCCTGATTTGCTTCGTTAGAAATTAAATCCTTAAATACCTCTTTCCGTACTGTTTTTACTTTTGGATCGATGCTCAGATAGGTGATCCGCTCTAACTCTTTTCTACTCACTGATCGATTAAGCAGAAAAGTAGCCCTTTGTTGTAGAGCGGTAGTTACTTCTTCTAACTCTGCTTGTTTGTTAATTACGGAAGGATTCTGTAGGGTAAAGCGAGATAACAACTTAGCTAGTTCAGTCTTAGCTTGGGCATACTGCTGTAATTGTTTTTGGTAAACATCATCATCCAGTAATTGATAAGCAGCAGTAGCTTCTGTCGAAGACAAATCCAATTCCTTGCCTAACTGTTGAGAAAGATTTTTCAAGCCCTGCTCTTGGGCTGATAACTCAGCTTGTTGGCGGTGTAAATCTTCTAAGTTGCTCGCTAATTTTCTAATTTGTTCCTCAGAACTTATAGAGGAAGAAACTTGATAGATAGAAAGTTCTTTTTGGGCTGTATCTAGTTTTTGGCGAGCCTCTTCTAGGGTTGTTTGGGCATGTTGTTCTTGCCGTTCTATTTCAGCTTGCCTCAAACTTTCAATTTTCTGAGTCAGAACATGATGAAAAGTATAAGCTTTTTGTTGCGCCTCTATAGGAGTATCTCCCTCAATCGCCAAAGAGATAATGGTACCGTCTTTGTCAGTGGTAATTTCTGGTTTGCCAAACTCTCCCGCAGGCATATCTATTTTTTCGGCAGCTTTCTCTACCATAGTAGGGTCAGAAGCAATATAGACATAATCTTCTCTAACATCTTGGCGACTTTTCCCAGAGCTAGAATTAGATGATGCTTTCCCAACACTAGGTAAACTCAGTTGAACTCCTGTTTCTGTTTCCAAAATCTTAATTCCCCATTCGCTGGTGTACTTAGGTGGTGTGATTGTCCAATAAGTCACTACCAATAACCAAACAACAGAGTTAAGTAAAATTCCTAGCCAAAAATAGGGAGATTTTGGGGAAGGTAAAGCAGGAAGCTTTTGCCTGCTACTAGGAATCGGATTAGTCTCTATCGGTAATTTCTGCACCAAACCAGAGCCTAGCTGTAAATATCCTTGGTGGACGGAGCGGATAAATTCGATGAGTTCTTGAGCAGGAGTAGTTTTGAGGAGGTAACCTTTAGCACCAGCTTGCAAAGCCTTGTTCAGGATTTGATCATCATCATGAGTACTTAAAATTAAGACCTTGGTTTCTGGATAACGTTCCGAGATGATTCTGGTAGCGGTAATTCCGTCTATTCCTGGCATTTCCACATCCATCAACACTACATCCGGTCTAAACTTCTCTACTTTTTCTATTGCTATTTGACCATCAGCAGCAACTGCCACAATCTTCAAATCTGGTTCTTGCTCTAAATAAATTTTTAAGAGTTGTAAAATTGTCTGTTGGTCTTCAACTATAAGAAGGTTAATCATAATATTTTCTTAAGCAATGTCCTCCTGATTATCTTAATTTTTGAAACTGCTTTTTGAAGCAACTGTCAGGGGCTGTTCTTCGGCTACGTAGGTTGATAGCAATTTTTCGTAGGCTTTGAGATCTCTATTATCTGAGAATTGTTCCCAATATCTAGCTGTACTAGCCATTTTCATTCTTTCTAGTTCATTAGTATCGTAAAGTAATTGTTTGAGTTCTTGCAGACAATCAGTTTGATCTAGGAAATAGTGAGCTTTATCTCCAGCAACCCAGCGATTGAAGGCATTATCTTGAGCGAGAATCGGAGAGCCAGCAGCTAAAGCTTCTACGAGAGACGGGTTTGTACCACCTACTGTATGCCCGTGAATATAGAGACGAGCGTAAAATCTGAGAGTATTAACTATTTCTTTTTCATAAATAGGTCCAGCAAAAATAACTTCGTCACTAGCTGCTTGCATCACTTTTTGATGATAAGGAACTGTTTGGGGTAAATAGCGTCCTAAAATTACTAACTTCATGCCCCATTTACGGCTAGAGAAAGCAGAAACAATTTCAAGAATAGAATTTTCTGGTTCTGGTCTAGCAATGACTAAAACATATTTATTATGAATGAGTTGATAAGCTTCTAACCAGCTTTCATCCACTTTAGTAACTTGTTCTGTCCCATAAGGAATTACCTTAATCTTGCTAGGAGATACATAACTTGTCAGATGTTTTTTAATTTGAGGATGATCGGCAATTAGGTGATTACTAAAAATAGCTCCACAACGCTCGTTAAAAAATAACCATAATTTTTGCATTAAATTCCATTTACTTCGCCACCATTCCATCCCATCCATATTCATAATACTTACTCGTTTTTTGAGCCAGTATAAAATAGAAAAAATAGCAGTATTATAGCCAAGTAATAGAATTATACCTTCTTGTTTAAGGGCATCAATAGTAGATTGGTAATCAAAAATGATTGTATTAAAAGCACTATTATTTTGGGTAGGAATATAAACTAAATTAATACCACGCCACTTTTTTTTGAGGTGCTTTTGACCATTCACTTGGCAATAAACTGTTACCTCCCATCCTCTTGACACCAGGTAGAGAGATAAACGTTCCGCAAAAGTTTCAAATCCACCGTAATTTGCTGGAATTCCCCTTGTTCCTAAAATTAATAATTTACGATTCATAATGCCAAATGTAAGTAATAAAAATACTGTGAAAATTCAAACTCAGTTAAAATTCACGACAGAGTAACTATGACAACAACAAAATTTGAATAAACTTGTAAGTAATAATACTGGAGCAAAAGTGATAAACTCGGTAAAAGATTCGATTAGTTTCAATATTTATACTTAAGCGATGGCGACTCTAGTAGCAATTGTATTCAGTATTTACACTGAAGCTATCGCGCAGTGCCTCGCTCTCGCGAGACCGCGCAGCGCCTGCGGAAGCAGACCACGCAGTGCTGCTGAAGGCAGATCGCGATTAACTCAATTGCTACTCTTGCTAGTAACTCTGGGATGGGTCAAAAAGCAAACGCCTAACTCGCAGCAACGAGTTTTGGTTGAAAAGGGTTTAGAGTAAGGCTCAGGATAAGCTGAGGTGACCTGTAATATAGAAAAACTCGGATAATATAGAAAAACTCGGACTGAGCTTCTGATGCCAAGAGCGATCGCTCTTGGCAAAAACAGCAGCAATCTGTGCAGCCATGATTAGAAAATTAAGACTGAAAGTAAACGGTTAAAAGACTAAATCAACCGCCTCAAGAAAGAACAGGGCAAGCCAGATATCAAAGCCAAAAAACCAAGAGGGTTGGACAAGAAGAACTATTCTTCAGAGAAAGAAAGAAAAATCCCCAAAAAGCATTCCAAGGGACCGAAAAAAGAAAATATCAAAATAGACCGCCAGAAAATCGCCAAGTATCCTCAAGACCAACTGCCAGCGGATGCAGTATTTAAAGGGTACGAAGAGGTCATAGTTCAAGACATTAAACTGTGCACCGACAACATCTTATTCCACAAGGAAAAATACTACTCGCCATCAGAAAAGAAAACTTACGCTTGCCCAACTGCCCCCTGGTTACGAAGGAGAATTCGGGCCAGGAGTAAAAGCCTGTCCTCATCAGCCTTTACTATGGGGGTAACATGACCCTTCAGAATTCAGAATTCAGAATTCAGAATTCAGAGTTGGTTCTATCTGAACTCTGAACTCGGAACTCTGAACTCGAGCGAAGCGACTTGACCCAAGGCAAACTCTTGGAGTTGTTAGGGGATATTGACATCTCCATCTCAGCTGGTCATTTATCCAACCTGCTTATCAAGAACCACCAAGGGTTTGAAACCGAAAAAGACGAAATCTGCGAAGAAGGATTAGCCAGTAGTCCTTGGCAACACTTAGATCAAACC
>JASJEK010000223.1 GCA_030064915.1 Xenococcaceae cyanobacterium MO_234.B1 | reverse complement strand
AAGAGTCTGTACATATATATAGGGTTTATTCTGAATCGCTAACTTTAATTTTTGGGAATTGCTGCAACTATTGACCAGATTTAAGAAGAGTACCACCCAAATAAACAAGGGTAGATAAGCTTAATCGCAATTAAACGACATTAACTCCATTACCTTTATTTTTTAGCTTCCTACTCCAATTAATAATTAATTTTCCTTCATTTAAAAGTCGCTTCACTAGTTTTTCGAGTTCTTCTTTTGTTTCAAATTCTCGATGAGCGATATATTCCTTCGCCGAATGCCAAACTAATTCTATTAAATTATAGTCAGGGCTATAAGGAGGTAAAAATTCTAACTTAATATTGGGTAATTCTGATTCTATTTTATCGAGAAATTCTTGTTTTTTATGGAAGCTGGCATTATCTAAAATAATTACTATCTTTGGTCCTTTTGACTGAAACTCTTGGGCATTATTTCCCTGAGCTTCCCATTCTTGACATATTTGATTATTTAATTGTGTTAATTGTTCATAAAAGGTCTCAGAATTCCCCTTTTTTATAACAAAACAGATTCTTTTTTGATCACTATATCTCAAACCTCCCATTATATTTACTCTCCCTCTTCTTCTTTGCCCTTTTACTTTCTTTCTTTTCCCTTTCTTAGTCCAACATCTTCTTCTTATCACTCTTAAACTAAAACCACACTCATCCCAAAACCAGATCTGGATTGATTCTGGCTTTTCCTTGGCTAATGCCAAATATTGGGCTAATTTTTCTTTAAACGCTTCTCTTTTTTTTTTATCTTGCTTATCTTCTAGACTATATTTTCCCCAGATATATACATACTTCTCTCTTGCTAATATTCTGCTAACTTGTGATTTACTGAGTTTAATCCCTGTTTCCTTTTCTAAATGTTCTGACAATCTTTTTCCTGTCCATCTGCCAAATTCATATCCTAGTTCTTGGGGGTCTTTTTCTACTACCTCTAAGAGTAATTCTATATATTCTTGTGTCGCTTTCTTAAAGTTACCCTTTTTTCTTCCATCTTCTAAAGTTTCTAGATTATCTGGCTCTCCATGTACGCACCAATAAGCTACTCTTCTTAAAGACACTCCTATAAAATCTGCTATTTCTTGCTGAGTTTTTCCATCATTTAACAATAGCAACATCAATATTCTTTCCCGAACCTTTGCATCTTCTTCTGTTTTGAGAGCTAATTGTAATTTTTCTTTTTGTGATAATGATAGATGACCTTTGGCTGGCATTTCTTATTTTTATTTGATATTGCTATTGTCATTTTACGTTATTTGGGTGCGTTTAAGCTTAACGCAGCCCAGACGGTTTGTCCAAAATATCTGGGTTTTTTCGAGCCTTCTGCTCAATATTTACGGAGTCTTCCGATTCTATCGGAACAAGAGCGTTTTTTGTCTGCATAACGGGAAATTGAGTAAATGACAGTGGCAATTGAACCTGATGCAATCCCTACCCCTGTAGAGATTGCTCCAATAGACTGATTCCGAAAAGATGTGGCAGCAGCAATCGCTCCTGAGGTGACTACCGCAAAGGAGACTCCGGGAGCAAAGACCCCTAATGCCATGAAAAACCGTTGATCTTGTGACAAGATAACCGTTGATGTTTCGGTAGATATTTGGACGGCGACGATTCCAATGAGAGCGATATAGGCGAGTTTGGCTAATCCAATGGACAAAAACTCAATGAGCCAGAAAACAAACATATTCTGTTTTCCAGGAATTAATGCCAGAGCCACAAACAAAGGGGCAAACAAACCCAACAACCACATTGACATCTCTAAAAAAGACATCCATAACCACTGGACAACCGTAAAGACATACATCCAACCTTTTTTCTCCAAGTTTTTTACGACATCGGCTGTAGTTCGATAACTCTGGGCTAAAAGCTGTCTTTCTAATCGATCTCGTTCCAGGGGATCTATTGTCCCCAGTGGATCTATGGGATTATAGTCATTGGTTCTCATCTGAATTTCGTTCTCTCGACTCTGAGACACCGCAAAATCTAAGGCTTTCATGAAGCTCACAAACCAAGCACAGCCACCCTCACAGCTTTCGCTTCTCCTTGCTGCTGCTTCTTGTTCCTGGATGAACAGAACTAGCTTGTCCAGACATTCCAGATATTGGTAGGCTTGGTCTTGTTCAATAGTTAAAGGATTATCGGGATTGGTTGCTGGTCTTTGAGGGGAGGGCAATATTACTTCAGGTCGGGGCATTTGCCAACATTTTTCGGCTTGCTGTCTCACTTCATTTTTGACGGATTCGGCTAATAACTGTTCTTTCAGTGCTGAACCTAATTTTTCTCCTAATATTTGTTGCTCCAATACTCCCTCTGACCAGGAATTGACCACATCTCTTAATCCGTAGGCTAGCAATCTGGAATAAAATCCCTGATTAGCCAGAAAGAGTACGATCAAGAGGATGGGGACCAACGATTCTGTGAAAATCTGGATGGTATGAGCCATCCCTCGGGAATTGACTACTTTTTTGCCATAGTCAAATAGCCAAAAAATCAACCCAATTCCCACTAAAAACCTTACTGGGCGAGTAAAAGAGTAAATCGAAATATTCCCCGATAGATTACTGGGATCTGGCGCAAAAGTATCCTGCCATAGGTCATCCCACCACTCTTGAGTTTCTCGCATTTGATTGACGCTATTCTCTAAGATGTCATGAGCCAAAGCTGGCTTGACGAGAAGAATTAAGCAAATAATTACTGCTAATCCCAGGTAAATCCAGGGTCGATATTTCCGATGAAAATGAATAATCGAATTTGATAATTCCATCATTAATTCCCATCCCCCGCTCCCTCAGACTTCGGAAACAAACCCGGAATGAAAACCATCTGCAACATATTCCGATTCAGAGCATGGTCTAAACTATCTTTGTACTGTTGGTATTCTTGCTGTTGAGTCATGGTCGAATTCAACTGGGACATTAGATAATTCTGTGAAGCCATCAACACCTCTAAAACTTGACCTTTTCCATTGAGGGCTGCCAGTTGAGCATTTACGCCACTTAACTGTAGAGATTGATAGGCTCCAATTTCTCCCAAATAAGCTAACTGTTCGGAATTTCCCGCGATTATTTGGCTGAGCTCCTCATTTTGTTCCGCCAAGGCTTTTAACACATCTTGAGAAGCCCTCATGGATTGAGCATCTCCCGCCGTAACTCCTACATCACGGGCATAAGTTCCATTTTCTTGAGCTATTCGCTCTAAATCCCCAAAAACCAAACTCGCTCCAAGTTGTGCTTGGGTTGATGCTGACTGTATTTGTTGGAGCTGTTCTGATTCTATGGCCATCGCTTCCTGTCCCGAATGGCTAAAGACTATCTGGGACAATTGCTGTGGCATTTGGGAGCGAACTATCGCTGTATGCTTTTGCAGTTCATAGACTTCTTGGGGTGTCTCGGGATTGGCATAAGGATTATTTTCGTTTTCTGAATTACTAATTCTGGCCGCTTCTTGAGCCGGATTGAGCAAGCCCATCGCCCCTAGTATTCCTTCTATGGCTGAGTTAAAATCTCCCGTACTAATTTGTCCATATAGCTTCTGTACTTGTTGAATTACGGTGGGAGTTTGCTTTAACACCTCCTTGATTCTTCCTAAGCCAAAACCTTCTACTGTCTCTACTTCTATTTCATCTACTTCTATGTCGTCTGGTTGTGTTGAACCATAAACTGATAAAGGGAAAAACATCATTCCCCCAATACAGGAGATGATGATCAGTTTTCTAATTCCTCGTTTCTTAACCATTTAAAATCAGTAAGCTAAATTTACAGTGACAATTGAATTTATGGTGACAATAATTAATCTTTGGGTTTTTAAGTAATAAGTAATAAGTAATAAGTAATGAGTCATAAATTTAACTATTTTTGAATTCCTGGTGGTGCCTCATTATTCATCAAGGGGAACTCATTAATTATTAATTATGAGTCATTAGTCATATTTCGTTTTCTTCTCAAAAATTGTCTTGTTAAAACTTTGACTCCATCGTCAAAATGCCTCTTGTTAAGCTCCCCATAAGCCTTAATAACTCTTATAGCAAACTCTTCTGTTCTTTCTTGAATACTAATATTCGCCTTATGATTAATCATGGATAAAAAAAGAATGTGGTAATTCAAATTTACTCTATAAATAATAGGTATTTACTTATTACTCATTACTCATTACTCATTACTTATTACTTATTACTCATTACTCATTACTTATTACTTATTACTTATTACTTATTACTTCTTCCCCATTACTTCCTCCCCATTACTTCCTCCCCCTCTTTTTTATAACTCCTCGTTTTTTAACCATTTAAAACTACCTCTGGATAGATTGAATCCATTGACAAACCTTGCTTTTTCGCTATCGCATTCAGTCGGGCAAATTCCCTAATTCCGGCAACTTTGTCCTGGGGATATTGACTCATAACTCTCTTTCTGGCTGCATTTTCTCTGGGGTCGGTTGCTCCCAGTGCCAACAACAGTTCACTAGCTGGATGAGTTATTTCGATGTGTTGCTCTGCCCGTTTTAAATACCAATAGGACTCCAGTAATTTTTTACTGGGCAGATACCCGGCTTCGGTATATCGCTTATATATTTCTCGGAGAAAGCCCACATCTTTTGAGGTCATTTCCTCTAGTGCCGCACTGCCAATATGCCCGCCAAAGATATTGTCTAAATTTTTAAAAATTTCTCCCCCCGAACAAGAATTCAAGATAGTGCTAATTTCCTGAGCCGCAATTAAGAAATTACAGCCCCATTTCCGTCCGTGTACCGGAATTATCCCGGTTTCTCTGGCGAAAGCGGGAAATTTATACAGAATCGTTCCTTCATCAATCCCCAATAAAGAGTATTGACTGTTAAATGCTGCCCGATACAAGCTATGCAAGCCCGACATGCCGTAGATCAAGGAGTCCAAATTTTCTGACACATTCGTTAACCCGATTACCAACACATCGACTTTGGTGTCAAAGGAACTAATTCCATTGATGGAGCGACCCAGAGCCGTTTTCAAAATCCCTTTTAGGTGAGTCAAAATCAGATCAATGGTGTCGTTGCTCATCACACTCAACCTGCCTTCTTTGCTGTCGATGTGTTGGGCGAACCATTGCGGGCGCATAGTTCACAAAATCTTCTAAGATCGGCATTTTCTGGTAAGCTTCGCTGCCGAATCCTCCTGCTATCGCCTCATCGTATCTGGCTTTGATTTCGGGACAGGCGAGAAAATCACTATAACAGTCTGTCAATAAAGAGGTGACATTTCCTTCTCTTTCGGAATTCTCGACTGTTCCCATCACCAGGGTGGAAAGCATTCGGATGTGGTTATTGAAGGCTTCTTCGTATCTTTCTCGATACTTCTGGGGATCTCTGACATGGCGCAAATCAGGCATTTCGATAATATTCATGACGCAGGAGCGCACATTGTGATACACTGCCTTGACTCCTAATTCTTGCAGCAAGGGCATTAATACGGTGTAGGTGGATGAGCCATCGGGACGGGGAAAATCGAATAACACTACGATGCATCCTTTTATTACACAATCCAGCGTTATATCCAGAATGACATTGGATTTTCCTGCCCCTGATTTGGCGAATAATCCGGTATGATTTTTGGCTCTGGCAAAATCTATATATATTGGGGTCGATAGTTCTCTGGTGACAAACATCACCCCTTGTTCTTCCACCTTCTTGGCTTTGACCAAAGAAACCGCAGACAAGGCGTTAAAGCTAATATATTTCTGTCTTCGATGATGGGGCTTCGTCAGCAAGGCTTCCCATTCCCATGACAAAGACTGCAACCAGACATCCTCGGCACAATTTTCCTCTACTTCTACCGATGCACCGGTAATCTGGTCAGCTAATTTTCTTAAATCCTGTTCTAGTTCTTCTGGAGAATCTCTATACAACCAAATCCCCATGCTTACCCAATAGGGTATATGTTTCTCATCTAATAATTCTTGAGCTGCTATCGCTTTTTGTCTGGTTAATGACGCAACCACATCTACAGTCTGTTTCTTCGCTGCCAAAACTTCTCGTTTCGTTGTGCGAGAAATCGTTCTTTCTAAGTTGATGAATTCCGTTCCAGAACGGTCTGCGGTTAATTCGGCGACGATGCGAGAATCATAAACTGCTTGGGAGGAAGAGGCTAAGATATTCCAGGTATATTTGAGACAGCCTAGGGCTACACTGTCTCTATCTTTGGGAATTTGCCGAATTTGCCCCATCCGCAGAAATCCGGCATATTTTTGTTTGACTGGCAAATAGACCAAATGGCGGTCGAATTTGGGGACGGCGCTTACTCCTCCTTGGGGTTCAAAGAGAGTTCCGATGGTATGAGTTCCCCACTGGTTAATGATGGGGTCCCTTAATCCGTTCTCGTTATACACTACATACTGGGGTACTGGTGGGACTGTGGGATTTTGCTTGGTCAGTGTATGAAGTTCCAGATAGTCTCTCTGGTACATTTCTTGCAATTGCTTGGGAGTTATAAATGCTAATCCCAAAGCTTTGCCGATCATTTCGTTAACCTGAGTGTCTAGATGTTCTTCCCTCATCTTTTCAATAATTAATCCCTATTTGCCTTTAATTTGCCACCCTTGAAGAAGTCAGAAATCAGAAGTCAGAAGTCAGAAGTCAGAACCCGTATTTCTCACCCAAAATGCGATCGCCTCCGCCCAAAAGCCTATCCCATCTAGAGTTGAGCCTGGTGTTAACTCCCTGCTGTGAAACAACAGTCTGTGGTTTGAGTTCCAGTCAGTATCAAAATCAATTAAATCTTGAAAAAAAAGCAATTTAATTACCATAAAAAAGAGCAAATATATTTATTTTATCGACAAATATAAGGATAATAAAATATAGAAATAAGATATAATTTAAGAATAGAAGTAAGCTAAATATATTTGGTTAATGACTCTTAGTTCGATAGATAATATCTCGAATAAATTTAACTTTGGAAGTATAAAAGGCAGAAAAGTAATAGCTGATTTTACGCTTAGGAAGAATCACCAAGTAATGCAGGAATTGTCTTGCTAGCAGATAAGAATAGAAAGGTACAAATTACCTCTCAATTTGCGATTGGGTTTTCAAGATTACCGAGATTCAGCCTATACAAATTATTCAGTTCATAAATTACTGGCACAAAGAGTTTATGGTATTGTTTTAGGCTACCCAGATGTTAATGACCATGATAAATTACCCTACGACCCAGCCTGGGAAATTGCCTTAGAAAAGCTAGATTTTATTAATTCAGAAAAAACTGGATTAGCTGGTAAAAGTACAATTAATCGACTAGAATATTGTCCCGAAACAATTCTAAATCAGAAAGAAAGTCGTTACCATAGAATAGAACATGACCCCAAAGCAATTGAAAAAGCTTTTGTGGAGATATTTCTCGCCTCCTATAAAAAACCCCCAAGAGAAATTGTTTTAGATATGGATGTAACGGATGACCAAGTTCATGGAAATCAAGAAGGAGCATTTTTTAACCCTTATTATCATGGGGTATGTTATGCACCTTTATACATATTTTGTGGGCATCATTTATTAGTGGCAAAGCTTCGTTCTTCTAATGTAGATACGTGCCGTCGCAGCTTTACCAGAATTGAAAAGAATAATTGGATTGATTAGAGAAAAATGGCAGCATACTCATATCATCATCAGAGGAGATAGTGCTTATTCTCGTGAAGATATTATGAAATGGTGTGAACAAAAGCCAAGAGTTGATTATGTTTTGGCTATGGGAACTAATAATCAATTACAATTAAGAGCTTCCGATATTATTGAGAAAGCCAAGGCTGATTATGAGTTAAGACTTGAACCTGTTACAAAAATAAGGTCGACATTTTTTTCGCCCGATGAAGAATTATCAGAAGCCAATAAATTAGTGCCAGAAGCAATTTGGTATCGTTCCCTTTGCTATAAAACACAAACATCATGGAGTCGAAGTAGAAGAGTTGTTACTAAAGTTTGTCATGGTCAATTTTTCTGGATGACTGAATTTTTAGGTTTTTTTGGCGAATTTTCTCACAATTTAGCCTGATTTTTTATCTTCAGTATCTCAAATTTTTCTTGTTAGAAAAAAAATTCAACTTTTAAGCTTTAAATTGGCTTTCAACTTAATTTGTGAGAAATATGGGATTTAAACCTTGACCAGGAAAGGTACTATCCCCCACACAATATAAGCCAGGAATCTCTGTACGATTGAAAGGCATTCCTAATAAACCAGCTAACTTTTTACTAGGAATTGGACCATAAGTACCATCTTCTCGACCGAGAAAACGACGGTGAGTACGGGGTGTTCCTACTTCTTGATAGTCTAAGGCGGATTAGTTCTCAATCCATTCATAAGGCGGTCTACCCAAGCTTTTACGTGGTAGCCCTAATATTTCTCGTAAAGCTTTATCGAGGATAAAGTCAGCAAGAATATAGTTTTGTCCCCACTCCTGACTCTCACTGAATAACCGATTAATTGCCAAAGTTCGTTTTATCTCGGCTTCCGATCTTGTTGTCATATTGTCATATTGCTTTAAGGCATAAGTTCCCGTGCCAGTTACAAGTAATGTTATCTCAAATAGAATGGTGACAAGTAGCATACATATATTTAAGTATGAGTGAATCGCAGTGTAGTGGAGCGAGAAAGTTTACCGTTTAGAAGGTATTTTGATATAGGGCATTTTACGCAGGGAGACAGTAGGGCTTGCGGGGTTACTTATGCTTTTATTTGTGGATACTATTCTTATTTTGTTCTTGGGCAAGAATATGTATTTGAAAATAATAAGTGGTATATGGTGGATAATGCAGTTAGAAGATATCTTAGGAGTACAAGTAAGAATGATGTTGATTTTTTGGCAGCAATAGAAGACCAAAACACTGAGGAATATTACAATTATGTAGATAGAAATATATTTTCTAGCAGTTCAGGGAACTTAGGTTCTTCATTAACTTTACATAAAGTTCCTAATTGTACCCGTGATTATCCCTCGAATAGTAGCGCGACTCTAAATTATACAAAACTAGCAACTTGTCGGGGAATTAATCCCGCAAAATGGTATCTATCCATTGAGGAAAATGGAACAGAAATTCATCAATACGGCAGTCCTGAATCGGGATTTGATGGAAGTGGAACACCCCCTTGGGGCGAACCATCAGCAACTAACAAAAGGGTTATTTATCAACCTTCTACTAGCGTGCAAAAAAGTTTTTCTTTTACTAAGACTCAATTAGAATCAGGAATTAAATTATTTCTACAACCTTGGAACGCAACCCGTTATTCTTCTTCAGACCAAAGATTTTATATCGGGGGGCAAAGATATCGAATGGTTTTTCAGGAAATAGACGAACAAGGAGAAATAATTTGGACTTTTCCTACTGATATTTTATCGGGGGGAGTTGGGATTCCAGAGGATTTAAACATTACTTGTGTCGGTATTTGTCCCCCCGATACTTGCCCTGTAGATTGTGGCGATCTCAGCGAAGCTTCCGCGCTGCGTGATCGCATTTGTTGTTATGGCAGTAATGGCATAGCTACTTATAGTTATCTGAAATGAGGAAAATGATTAAATGAGTGAACTAGTTTGTGAAGACTTGGCAACAAAAGCAGAGTTACAGGAATTACGCGATCAGATAAATCAATTGCTAGGTCAGCCAGATGAAGATGAAGAAGAATCAACAGGAGAACCGATAAATGTTCTCGCAGCGGGAACATTGGCGGGGACAGCAATACTGGGAGGGCAATTAGTCGATATAGATGTAGTAAAGCAAGGTAGTAAGGTTGTAGAACTGCGAAAAGTTGCTAGAAGTGGCAAGGTTATCCCTCTAAAGGGTTTAACTCAGGCAGTAACTAGTAATGCTGCTAAGTCTGGCGCAGCTACTAAAGCAGCAGCAATTACAGGTGCTAGTTTAGCGGGGATATTTTCGGTACTCAGTACTCTTCTAGCAATTTTTGTTACTACCAAGCAGAACGAACTAAATGGGCTAATTCTCAAAAACTTAGAACAGGAAGCAGCTTTTAGAGACTTGGACTATGAAAGATTAATCAAAACAAAGGGAATTATCAAGGGATGTTGACTCTTAAGGATAATTCTAAGCTGATTATTTATGCCAAAAGTATTATTGAAGCTGAAAGATTTATCAAGAAAATAAGTAGTCGGACATAAGTAAACGGCACTGTATTAAGAAATGTAAAAACAGCTCTCTCTTGTTCCAATAGGGTTTGAGGATTTTACAAAAGTTAACACAGTCATCAAAATTTATGTCCGACTACTTAGACTGCAATAAATATATTTTTATTTTCATAAATTGCTAGTTGTTATTACTTAAGTATCCACAAAATAAATAATGGGTATTTAAATTATCTTCAAAAAAATAGAGTATTTTTAAGGATATTTTTTCTAAAAATTAGTGCTATAAATGAATTATTGTTGCCTGAATTATACTTTATTTCAAATAACAAATAATATATTTATTTCAAATAACAAATAATATATAGCAATTCTCAGACTCATGAGGTACACTATTTTACCCTTTACCTGGGGTGTTGACTTTGAACCCCTTACCACATAAGACTTCAGGCAAAATCTGTGTTAGCTCTTTTTGGGTGAAACCCTCTGTTTCAGAGGGTTTCACCCAAGCAAAAAGTAACAGAATAATTTTTCGGTAAATTCCCTCAAAACACCCAAAATCAACACCCTACCCTTTACCTATTCCCCTTTACCCAAACACAACTAAGGTGTACCTCATGAGTCCGAGAAACGCTATAAAAAGCAATTTTAATAAATAAGTATTGCTTTTCTCATCCTTTACTTACTTCCCAGTACACCTAAATTTATGACACAAATCGCTTATTTAGTTAATCAATATCCGAAAGTTAGCCATAGTTTTATTCGGCGAGAAATTATTGGGCTTGAAGCCTGCGGTATTCGAGTCGCCAGGTTTGCTATCCGCAATTGTGCCTCTGAACTGGTCGATGAAGCCGATCAATTAGAACTAAAAAAGACCCGATTTATTTTAGATGTTGGCATAGCAGGTTTGCTGTTTAACCTTCTGCGGACTGCCATCTCCAAACCTGTCAATTTCCTGAGCAGTTTGTGGCTAACACTGAAAATTGGTTGGGGGTCGGAACGAGGTATTTTGCTTCATCTTGCTTACTTAGCGGAAGCTTGCGTCTTGTTAAGTTGGTGTTTAGATTCAGGTATAGATCGGGTTCACGCTCATTTCGGTACCAACTCAACCACTGTTGCTATGTTGTGTCATTCCTTGGGGGGTCCTTCCTACAGTTTTACCGTTCACGGACCCGAAGAGTTTGATAAAGCAAAACAAATTGCTCTAGAAGAAAAGATCCAACGAGCGTCTTTTGTCGTAGCTATCGGTTCCTTTGGCAAGAGCCAGCTTTATCGTTGGTGCAATTATCAACATTGGTCAAAAATTCATGTAGTTCACTGCGGTATCGACCAGATGTTTTTAAAACAGCCCCATACCCCAGTACCAGAATGCCCAAGACTGGTTTGCGTTGGTCGACTAAGCGAACAAAAAGGACATTTGTTGTTAATTGAAGCTGCTAGTCAATTAGCTACCGAGGGTTTGCAGTTTAAGTTGGTGTTGGTAGGCGATGGAGAACTCAGACCTCAAATTGAAAATATGGTTGCCAAGCTTGGACTACAAAACTATATTGAGATTACTGGCTGGGCTAGCAATGGGGAGGTTAAGCAACAAATTTTGGATTCGCGGGCAATGGTGTTGCCTAGTTTCGCCGAAGGATTACCTGTAGTGATTATGGAAGCTTTAGCTCTGGGTCGTCCAGTAATCACTACTTATGTTGCTGGAATACCTGAGTTGGTGAAGCAAGAGCATTGCGGTTGGCTAGTACCGCCAGGTTCGGTTGAAGCTTTAACTTCAGTGATGCGTGAAGTATTACAGTTACCAGTAGCCGAGTTGGAACAGATGGGTAAAGTAGGAGCTGAGCGAGTTGGACAACGACATGATATTACTATCGAAGCTAGTAAATTAGCAGCTCTTTTTCAACCCGATCTTCATTCTTTGCCAGAAAAAACAACTATCAATATATCGCCCAAAAATTCCCAGTATGTTGAAGTTTAGATTGTTAAGAGCAAATAACAACTAAATATTTGTTATTTCAGCAACATTTTAGGGAATTCTATAACTATAGTCTTGTTTCTCACTTATTGAGCTAATAATTAATCGTGTCATCAGCTTCTCTTAAAAAACTTGCTATTCGTGGTGCTGCTTGGACTATTTTGGGTTACGGAACTAGTCAGATTTTGCGATTGGGCAGTAATCTGGTTCTGACTCGTCTGCTGGTTCCAGAGCTTTTTGGGCTGATGGCTCTAGTAAATGTTTTCATCATCGGTCTAAATCTATTTTCAGACATTGGTATTGGTCCGAGTATTATCCAAAATAAGCGTGGAGAAGATCCTGATTTTCTCAATACTGCTTGGACAATTCAAGTCATTCGTGGCTTTGGGCTTTGGTTGGGTTGTTTAGTCATTGCTTCGCCTGTTTCCCAATTTTACGGAGAGCCAAGACTGCTACAGCTTATACCAATAGTTGGCTTGACAACGATTATACAAGGATTTAATTCTACTGCTCTGTTTACGCTAAACCGCCAAATGGTCTTCGGCAAGCTAACAATATTTAACCTAGGTTCCCAAATTGTTAGCCTCACAGTGATGATAGTTTGGGCTTGGTTAAATCAAACAGTTTGGGCTCTTGTTGGCGGGATGCTCGTGGGCTCATTACTTAAAATGTTGTGGAGCCATCGTTTGGATCCAGAAAAGCCTAACTGCTTTGCTTGGAATAGAGAAATTGTTAGAGAAATTACTTCCTTTGGTAGATGGATATTTATCTCTACGGCGATGACCTTTTTGGCTGGACAAGCAGACCGATTTATACTGGGAAAACTATTCTCATTAGAAATGTTAGGTGTTTATACAATTGCATTTACCTTTGCTGATATACCAAGGAAAGTGATTGGACGTATTAGTTCTCAGGTATTGTTTCCGATATTTTCAAAACAGGCTGATCTTCCTCGCAAGAGCCTTAGAGCTAAAATTTTGCAGAAACGCTGGTTAATACTTATTACTATGGCGTTTCTTGTGGCTGTTTTAGTTGGCTTTGGAGATTTAGTCATATTTGCATTCTACGATCAAAGGTATAGTCAAGCTGCTTGGATGCTGCCAATTCTGGCCTTGGGACTTTGGCCTCTTCTTCTTTCCTTATCTATACAAAAAGTTCTTCTAGCTATAGGAAAACCTCTTTACACAGCTTGCGGTAACTTTCTTAAGTTTATTTATATGTTAATTGGACTTCCTCTAGGATTCTCATTAATGGGAATCCCAGGTGCAGTAATTGTAGTTGCTCTAAATGATCTCCCTGTTTATGGAGCAGTTATTTATGGTCTTTGGCAAGAAAAACTATCAGTCTTTGTGCAAGACATTCAGGCGACTTTGCTGTTAGTTGGATTACTAACTCTTGTTTTGACAGGTCGGTATATTTTGGGCTTTGGATTCCCTATTTTTACATTTACATAATTTTTACATTTACATAGCAAAAAGGAGGATAGTAATGCGTTTGCCAGATTTTTTAATCATCGGAGCTG
>JASJEK010000222.1 GCA_030064915.1 Xenococcaceae cyanobacterium MO_234.B1 | reverse complement strand
TAATACTAAATCCTGTTGTGAAACCCCACTTATAACCTACAGGTTAAAACCTGTTGCTATACATACAAAGTCTGCCTACGCAGACTAGAAAAATAAAGGGGGTATGAGAATCGGATTTGGTATAAGATACCTACCGTGTACACACAAGTACTCAAAAGAACAAAATTTGTGGTTTTTGCCCCCCTAACCCCTCAACAGCGTGATTGGACATGGCGAACGGAACGTACAAGCTTGTCGGGAAACCCGACAAGACAGTCCCTCGGAAACCTCGCCGTCCCTCACGCTCAATCCTGGGGGGAAAAAGAATTTAAAGTCCCCCAAAGTTGGGGGAAACACGGGGGCTAGATTAAGTTTAATACCAAACAGATAAGTTAAGAAATGAGTTGTGTGTACACCGTAGGCTAAGAAACTGAGACATTCGCTGTTGGTTGAGAGATTAAATCGGATATTAAACTAAGTAATTCCTGCTCAGAGTAAGGCTTGGTCAAATACGCCCTAGCTCCCAATTCAAAAGACATTTGGCGGTGCTTATAACCACTACGAGAAGTTAGTATAATCACATCTACTTGAGATAAAGTAGCATTTCGACGATAGGCATACAAAAACTCAAATCCATTCATTCTGGGCATCTCAATGTCACAAATTATGAGTTTAATTTCTGGATGCTGACGTAATTGAGCTAGTGCTTCTTGCCCGTCTCCTGCTTGTAGCACATAGCAACCAGCTTTTTCTAACGTCAAGACCAGCAGTTTTCTTTGAGTAAGAGAGTCATCAACAATCAAGATGGACTGACCTTGCAGTGCTAAGGTTGACTTTAAGCTACCAGAAGAACTAAGTAATTGAGCGCTTTTTACCCTAGGGGGTAAAACCGGCTGTTCTATTTCAGCAGACAAGCTCAAGGGAGAAGATGGAACTGCAATAGGTTCAGACCATATCCTAGCTTGCCGAGAAGAGTCGAAGGTATTCCAAGTCTGATTAACTAGTTCTAATGGGTCTAATGCCATAACCAGACAGCCGTCACTGAGAACGCTGTATCCCTGAATATAGCTAGGTAAAGTGGGCTTTTTGCTCAAAGATTTAATGGCTAATTTCTGCTTAGTCACAATTTGTTCTACTTCTAGACACAAGAGTTGGTCTTGCTGCCTTAGCATTAGTAGAGAAGCTACTTTTTGAGAGTGGGGAGGAGTTGCAGCAGAGAAAAGCTCAGTGGAAAAGCTGTAAGGTAACAAGCTAGCAAGAGTTCTAATGGGTATCTGTTGTTTTTCTTTTCCCTCTCCCCATAGTAAAAACTTCTGAGGAGAATTTCCTTGAACAATGGTTTGATAGCTAATCCGATCTGGTTCGGGTTGCAAAACTCGTTCGAGGGACTCTGCTAGTAAGGCATAGGGAAGTCCGTTAGACTGACAAACTAGCATCTCTGCTGTTATTAAGACCAAAGGAAGATGTAATGAGAATACTGTTCCTTCTCCTGCCACAGAATGAACTGTCACTGAGCCTTGAAGTCCCTCGATTTGACTGCGAACTACATCTAGTCCTACCCCTCGACCAGACAAATCAGTAATCTTTTCCGCTGTAGAAAAACCGGGCTTGAATAGAAGTTCTGCCAGTTCCCTCTCGGAAGCCAATTCTGCTTGATGAGGGTCAAGTAGTTGTTTTTTAATAGCTTTCTGGCGAATTCGTTCCCAGTTCAGTCCTTGACCGTCATCTGCTACTTCAATTGTGGTGCGGTTGCCTTGATGGTAAGCATGAATTCTGATCCTACCAGTTTCTGGCTTACCTTGTTGACGTCGTACTTCAGGTGATTCAATCCCATGAGCGATCGCATTACGTAGTAAATGAAGTAAAGGATCGAACAGCTTTTCTGAAACACTCTTATCGATTAGAGTATGTGTCCCACTCAGTTCTAACTTAGCAGGTTTGTGATGAATATTAATAAGTTGCTTGATAATGGGGAGAAATCTATTTAACAGTAGAACTAAAGGAAGGGTACGGGCTTGGAGCAAATTCTCCTGGGCATTAGTTAGGAGTTTCTTTTGCTTGTTGAGCATTAGCTGGGATTGCCCGACAGAAAACTCAGCTTTTTCTATGGTTTCCTGCAACTGCACCATTGTATCCATTACCGATTGAATCAAAACGTGCATTTCGCCGTAGGCATCCATTTCCAGAGCATCAAATTTCTCTCCTGGCAAGGATTTAGTCAACGCCAGAACATCTGTTTGATTAACTTGTTGATTAACTTGGGATTGAGGTAATTTTCCTCTGGGAGCCGAAAAATATTTATCTGACCAATCTCGCATTTGGCTTAAGCTTTGCTGACAACTGTGCAGTTGCTCCAGTGTTTTCTGAATACTTATCTGGGACTGGTCAGTTTTCAATGCCTGCTGGTTTTGATTGATCAGTAATTCACCTAATGTATAGTTGAGGCGTTTGAGTTGCATCAAATCTACCCGAACATCTTTTCCTGATGATTGAAAGGAAAAAGCTGATTTTGGTGGTGTTGTCTTCTGCTTTTGCCTTGTCTTCTGCTTTGGCTCGGACTGATGAGAAAAATCTGAGCCTTTAGCAGCTTTAAACTCTTGCTGCTGGAATCCTATTCCTTGCAAAATTTGCTCAATAACATCTCCAGCATTTGAATGACTATCATCCCCAGTATCCTGGTCTTGCTGCTCTATTGGTAAAATATCTATTGGTAAAATAGTAGTACCGAATTGCTCATGATTCTGCTCTACTTGTACTGAATCTAAAACTAATTCTGGCTCTATAGTTACTTCTGCCTCACTTTCTGATGTATCTTCAAGAGTTTCTGGTTCGGGCAATAACTCTGACTTAAGTTCTGGGACTGGTTGAGCTAAATTGTTATTGTTAGGAGAAGGAGATTCTGCTTCTGCTGCTAGTTTTTGCAGGGCTAGGGACGGCTCTCCCCCCCGAGAGCGATCGCCGCCAACGACGGCAAGTCGGGCTTTTTGGAAGTCTTCTAAAGCCAGTTTAGCAATTTCCATAGTTTGGTGGGGATGTTTCTCTAGAGCAGTTAAAACTGTTTGGGCAAGTTCTTTCATGCCAGGAAGGTTATAGGACTCTGCTATGCCGATAAAAAACTCGGCTTCAGAACTTAAGGTGACAGCGACTTGCTCGGCATTTTCCGTTGCCAATATAACTGCCAATTGTTGTAACTCTTGCTGCATACTTTCAGCAAATAGAGAGCCGACGACATCAAATCCTAACTCGTCTGAAGTAGGAAGGGGAACTTCCCGCTCGAAAAAATCCCCTAGTTTAGTCTGTAGTTTGGCGAAAACCAAAGCTACTCGGTTGAGAATCTCAGTTTCCTCAAGAGGACTACCGGTTGGCTCTGGGTCATCTAGCGATCGCTGAGAGGATTGAGTTATTTCTGCGGTCACAGATTCCCGCAGACATTCATAACACTCCCAGAGTAAGGCAGATAGCTCTTCGTCCCAGTCTATATCAGGGCTATAGAGGGCTTTAAAGACATCTTCTAAATGATGAGCCACGGTGCCAATAGTTTCTCGCTCTGCACTAGCAGCAGAACCTTTGAGAGTATGGGCATTACGCATCAAGTTATGAATTTTATCGATGTTTGGCTCTTCCAGAACACTCAAAAGGTCTTGCTCGATTTCTGGTAGCAGAGAAGAGGCTTCGGCAATAAAACACTGATATACTTGGTTTTTGATCTCTGGATCGTTGGTCATATTCTTCTCCTGTGGGACTAAAATTAGGGTAAGTTCGGAGTTCGGAGTTCGGAGTTCGGAGTTCGGAATTCGAAGTTATGATTTTGTCAACGAGAGAATAAAGAATTCAGACACTCAAAAACTTATAAATTCCTATCAGGTTGTGAGTTTTTAGCTTTGTCGAACTCCCATTGAATAGACTTCTTGCAGAAGTCAGGTAAACTGACTTTTCCCGTTAAGTCTGAAAACAACGATAGAGTAGGCTTTTCAAGCTCTCATCTGTTATCAATAAGTCTATTTAAATGACAATTGCTTACGGAGGAATAAGGCTTCGAGATAGAGGTGATCAAAGCGATCGCTCAATTGAAAAGATAACGGGAAAAGTCAGATAAAACAACCAGTCAAAAACCTTGAAAGTTTTGTAATTAAAAACTTTTGACTTTTGGCGGTGGTGGAAGGGGCTTAAAAACAGAACTAATACTAAATCCGATTGTTAAAACCCCCATAAATCATTTGTTGTAAAGACGTAGCATGCCCTGTAGAGACGTAGCATGCTCTACAGGGTTTTGACCCGTAGCAATACTAGTCAATTTTGAACTTACTGATACTGGTCTGTAATTGTTCAGAGGTAACCAGCAAGTCCTCAAATAAGGAAGCAATATTGACCGAGTTAGCCGAGGTTTGATTAGCTATATCAGCTACATCTGTCATTGCTTTAGTCATCAACTGGGACTGTTTAGTTTGAGTCGAAGTCGAAACGGTAATCTGTTGAACTCGATCGCTAATTTGCTTAGTTGCTGACTTAATTTCATCAAGGCTCTGGCGAGTTTTATTGACTAATTCTGTTCCTTTAACAACCCGCATAATACCTAGTTCCATTGCCTCGGTAACTGATTGAGTCTCGGTGCGGATTTCTTGTACCAAGCGTTCGATATCTCTAGTCGCATTGGCAGACTGATAGGCTAGGACTCTGATTTCATCAGCTACTACAGCAAAGCCTTGTCCATATTCACCAGCGCGAGTTGCTTCAATGGCAGCGTTAATGGCTAATAAATTAGTCTGATTAGCGAAGTTATCAATTAAACTGACAACTTTGACAATTTTTTGGGACGATTCTCCTAGTTTTTTGAGCTTTTTAGCAGTTTCAGAGACGGTTTCTCTAATTTCCGCAATTCCTGATACGGTTTCCTCCATAACTGAGTCTCCCGCTTGAACAGTTTGATTAGCTTCTAGTACCGCCCGATCTACCTGCTGGGCATTGATCCCTACCTCTCCTATCAACTCTACCATTTGCTCTAGTTGCTTCAAGGCTTGTTTTAAGTCCTGGAATTGTTTTTGGGCTTGGTCGGATAGTTGGCTGACAGCAATGGTGCTGTTCCTACAGGTTTGACCTACTCTTTCAGCAGAGGATTTTACCTGTCTGACTAGTTCTCGCAAAGTTTGCAAAGTAGTATTGTAGCCATCGGCGATGGTACCTACTTCATCTTCCCAGAGGGGAGCTTTGACGGTTAAATCTCCTTGTAAAGCAGGCTCAACGGCTCTGAGTAAGCTTAATGCTTCCTGTTGTAACCTTTCTTTATCTGCTTTTTCTCGCTCTGCTGCTTCGGCCAATTTCTGCCTTTGAAGATTAAGTTCCTGTATATCCTCTATACGCTGAATCACTACCCCAATCTGGGAAGCTACCTGGGTTAATAGTCCTAGCTCGTTGTCGTCCCACGAGCGAGGTTCTGTGTTGTGATAGGCTGCTAGCAGTCCCCACAGTCGTTCTCCATTAAAGATAGGGGCAAGCATATAAGCTTTTGCCTGGAATTGCTCCAATAATTGGATGTGGCAATCGTGGTATCCTTGGGTGTAAATGTTGTCTACCCGCAGAGACTCTTTCTTGGCATAGCGACCTCCTTGGGTTTCTTGGAGGTAGGTATCTTCTATCCCCTCTATGGGTGCAGTACCCACGAGTGGCATCCAATCTTTGCCTACATCCTCGACAACAAAGTCACCACTCCAGCCTGGGTTAAATTGGTAGATTGCTACTCGGTCTGTATTGAAAAATCTGCGAGTCTCTGCTGTGGCTAAGCGTAACAGATTCTTAAGAGAAGAACTATCTTGCAGTTGGGCTGGTGATTGCTGTCCCAATTTATAGATCAGTTTGGCAGCAGCTACACCCCGTTCCGCTAGATTGGAGATTTGCTCGGATTTTTGTTGAAGTTCCTCAACATAGTTCACTTGTTGCAGAGCCACTCCAAGCTGATTTGCTATGAGAACCAACAAGTTTACTTCTCCTGCTTCCCAATGGCGCGGTCCGGTGTTTTGAAAAGCAGCTAGTAAGCCCCACAATTTGTCTCCCACAAATACGGGAGCGAGCGCATAGGCTTTGGCTTGGTATTCTTCTAAAACTTCCAGGTAACAAGGTGTAAAGCCAGCTTTATAAATATCATCCCTGATTATCAACTCCCGATCGCGGAAACTGCCTCCTTGGTTTTCTTGCAAATAGGTATCGGAAAACGCGGATGAATTTGCCGCCATGCCCTGGATGCCTTGGCAATCGCTCACATTCTCTTTCAGAATGGAAAGTCTTTCCTGTTGCTCCATTAAACTCAACCAACCTTGCCCAACTGCTTCGGCGACAAAACGACCGCTCCAGTCAGGGTTAAATTGGTAGAGAGCAACGCGATCGCAATTCAAGATAGAGCGCAAGTCTTTGGTGGTTGTTCTTAGGGTAGTTTCCAGATTAAGTATCTGCCGAATACGTTTAATGAGGTTAACACTAGCTTTTTCTAGCTCGGCCCGTTTAGCTAATTGGTCATTTTTAGCTTGAACTTGAGCAAAGCTTTCTGCCTGTTCCACAGCCACCCCAACCTGATTTGCTACCTGAGACAACACGTTCAGTTCCCCTGTTTCCCAATGACGCGGTCCGGTGTTTTGAAAAGCAGCTAGTAAGCCCCACAATTTGTCTCCCACAAACACAGGAGCGATCGCATAGGCTCTAGCTTGGTAAGCTTCTAAAACTTCCAGGTAACAAGGTGTAAAGCCAGCCTGGTAGATATCCTCTCTTTGTACTATCTGGCGAGCGCGGAAACTGCCTCCTTGGGTTTCTTGTAAGAAAGTATCATCAGAAGACTTTAATGAGTCTTTGGTCATCCTCCTAATGCCTTGGCAATCGCTGATACTCTCTTGCAGATTGGGTATTTTTTCCTGCTCCTCCATTAAGCTTATCCAGCCATTAACCACTGCTTCGGCGACAAAACGACCGCTCCAATCGGGATTGAATTGGTAGAGAACAACGCGATCGCACTTTAAAAGCGCTCGCAACTCTTTGGTACTTGTTCTGAGAGTAGTTTTGAGATCGAGAGTCTGACGAATACGTTGGATAATTCTAAAACTAGCTTTTTCCAGGGCAGCACTTTTAGCTAATTGGGCATTTTTCGCCTCAACCTGAGCAAATGCTTCTGCCTGAACCAGAGCGACACCAATTTGAGCAGCTATTCGTCGCAGTAGTTGAACTTCCGACTCTGACCAGTGGCGTGTACTGGTATTTTGGAAGGCAGACAGCAAGCCCCATAATTCCTTACCCTTAAAAATTGCTACCACGGCACAGGATTTCACCCCGTAAAATTCCAAAGCCTCGATATGACAGTCAGTCAAGCCTGCCTGATAAATATCATCGCAAACTAAGGCTCGATCTTCGCGGAACATTCCTCCTTGGTGTTCTTGTAGATAAGGGTCTTCCCAACCACTACCCACTAATTTAGGAAATCCAGGTAGTTCGGCTTCCGCCACAAAATCCCCAAAATAGTCTTCGCGAAACTTATAGATAGTTACTCGTTCTATACCCATAAGTTTACGAACTTCTTTGGTCGCTACCTCGAACAGTGTATCGAGGTTAAAAGACGGTTGACGAATTTTCTCAACTACCCTAGCCAGAGCTTTCTGGGCATTTAGCTCTTCTTGTAGTTCAACTTTTACTGCGGCAATTTGTAACTGCACCCCTAATTCTGCACTTACCCGCTCTAGCAACCGAATTTCTGAATCTTGCCACTGTCTAGTCCTTAAACACTGTTGAGCTACTAGCAAACCCCAAACTTTTCCCGATAACAAGACAGGTATTGCCAAACTAGCTCTAACCTGAAACCGTTCCATCAACTGTAATTGATAGGGAGATAATTCTTTCTGCTGCCCATCGGCGATCGCTACTACTTTGACTCGTTGATAATGATTGGCGTTGGCTAGTCCAAAGCATAGAGGAGCAATACTCTCTCCCATAGCTGGAGTAAAACCCTCTCGCAGTGATTCTGCTGCTACAGTTCCTTTATCTGCTGAGTCAAAGGTGTAGACTAACACCCGCTCCACATCCAAAAGTTGGCTAATTTGGGTTACTGTCTGGTTAAGTAGAGTCTCTGTATCCTCTGCTAGACGTAGTTGTTCGGCGATTTCTGAGAGCTTTTGTTCCTCGACTTTTTCCTGCTGATCGACGTTATTAGTCAGGTTGATAATTTCTGTTAGACGCTCACGAAACTGGTACGAATCCTTAAAGTCGCTCTGGTCGAAATCTTTAACTAAAACTTGTAAAGCCTTCTTGAGCTGTTGAGTAAGATGACTCTTGGAGCTATCACCATTGCCCAAGGCGGAGCTACTAGAGCTAGGTTGAACATTGGCTGAATTAAATAGGATCGTCATAAATCAATTTTCCAATTATAGTTATGGTTTAATTTGTTACTCGTCGATTACAAAATCTCTCTATTACAGTTTTCGACTGCCTCGATGATGGGATCTACATTTACAAGGGCTAGAGTATTTCCCTCCGAATCGACAAAATAACCCTCTAAAAAAGGTAGTAATTTAGAGGGCAACGTCTGGGCAGAAAAAGGCTGTAAATTGGTTGGATTATAAACTTCGACCGAACTAACTTGCTCAACTAATAGTCCGATGGCTTGGGCCTGGGCTTGAACTAGTATAGCCATATAAACTTCAGGAACTAGCTCTCGCTGAGACAGATGAGTAGCTCCCATTAAATAGAGTAAGTCTACTATCCAAACGGCTTCTCCCCGTCTGTTGGCAATTCCCAACAAATAATCAGGCACTTGGGGAATTGGCAAGATTTCCTTGGGACTAACCTTAATTACTTCAACTAGTCGGTCTAGGGACAATAAACCTATAGTTTCATGACTTAGAGGAAATCGTAAAAATCTGGCTGCGCCCGCTTCCCATACTGCTCTTTGGTGAATCCGCTCAGATTCAACTAACTCCGCCAGAGGTTCTACTTGGCTCATTGATAGCTATCTCCTTAAATAACTTAAATAAATTGACGGATTGTGTAGATTAACTGATCTCTATCTAAAGGTTTGGTCAGATAAGCATCTGCTCCTCCCATTTTTGCCCATTGCTTATCTACTTCCGTATTTTTGGTAGAGCAAAGTACAATGCTAATACCTTTAGTTTGAGGATTGGATTTGAGTTGACGGCAGAGTTGAAAACCACTTTGTCCTGGTAAAATGACATCTAAAATAATTAAATCTGGTTTCTGCTGCTGTAGTTTAACCTGGGCATCTTCTCCACTGGTAGCTGGTACTACTAAAAGACCCTCTTTTCGTAGATAGAGCGTCAATAGCTCCATATCTGTCATACTGTCTTCTACAATCATCACTGTTTTCATAATAAGTCCTGATATATGTGACAAGATTCCTTCTAGTTTTAAGGTGAATCGATGAACTAAGAATCACCCCACTTCCGCGGGCGATGAGTATCAACTTATTTTAAAAATTTACTTTAAAAACTTACTTTAAAGATGAAAAAATAGCTCTTAAATTGTTAGTCTGTAATCAATACTCTCTAGGGTTTAATCAGGGCATACTTACGCAAAACTGAGCTTACCCGCTCTTGAATGACTGGTTTAGAGATAAAATCATTAGCCCCCACAATTTTGGTTCGTACTCGATCGATTAGTCCATCTTTACCAGTCAAAATCACAATAGGAATGTTTTGAGCTTTAGAAATACGCCGTATTTGAGCGCATAGTTCGTAGCCATTGACGACTGGCATAACCAGATCGAGAAAGATCAGGTCTGGTTGAATTTTAAGCAGGTTAGGAATTGCAGTTATTGGGTCTTGTATCTCCAAAAAACGACAACCTTCGCTGGTAATAATTTGTTTCATCTGAGTACATACCGTTGGACTATCATCAATACACATTACTAAGGGGGTATAATCTTCAGGAAATTGAGAAGGTTCCAAATTACCAGTAAACAATAGCTGGATTTTTCGACTTTTTTCTCGTGTATCCTCAGCATCCGTCCCAGATTCATTTTTTTGTGGTTGCTGAACTTCTACGAAGCTCATTATCCCCGAGTTAACATATCGGACAACAGATAAGGTCAAATTCGGCAGAGGTTGTCGTAACTCTAAAGCTAAACTACGTAGAGTCCGCTTGCCATCTACAAACTTAGTCAACATTCGATATTCATCTTTTGAGTTTTCTAAGTTTTGCCGTAACCTTTTAGGCTTCTGAATAATAGGAACTAAGTTGGGTGAGTAAGGAGTTAATTGCTTCTGTTGCCATAGTTGCCACTGTTGCGTTGTTTCTGTTAAAGTCTGGTCTATTCGAGCAAGAGTGAAGACAGTTTTAGGATAATCCTTATTATCATAGGTAAAGGAAAGCTGATGGTTTGGCTGCTCATCCTTTAATTGATGCTCATATTGTAAGATGTCAAATAAAACTTCATTTAATGTGTCTTTAACTAAAGCTGTTATCTGATAACGGGTTGCTATTTCTTGTTTTAATAGGCTGGCAAGGAACAGATATCCTTTAAATTGAGATGTTTCTGGATTGATTGCCTCTAATTGAGTAATTTCAGGGCAGTAGTGATTCAAAAGCCTATGCCAACGCTCTAAAGGGTATGCTCCTCCTCCTGCCCACATTAAACGCCCTAAGTAAAAATACAGACTCCACTTTAGTTCTCTTGAAGCCTCAATATCGAGTCTACATCTTATAAGTCCTGACTGAAGCTGGTATAGCTGAGAAGCTAGACTAGACGAATTCTTTTGTTCCAACATCTGCTAACCAAGCCTAAAACTACGATTCTTAAACAGGTACATCTAAACCATAACAGGTACATCTAAACCATTCTGAAACAGACGGCACTGGTTTGTCAATATTTTTACTTAAATATTTATACTGAGCTAGATAAGTAATTACACGGATTTTATAAATTTTTAGTAACTATTCGATTCTTCACAAATTCCTCAACTTGTTGTTCTAACTTAAAGGTAAAGCTAGCAAAGATTAGTAGGCTAGTGAAATTTAGTAGTGCCTACAATCTTCTTACCCTTCAAGAGAGTGGAGGTATGAGTTATGAGATTACGTTATTTTGGATTGGTGGTTGGCATTCTCTTTCTGCTTCTAGGTATCCTGGGGTTGATTCCTGGGTTACTTTCACTACCTGTCAGCGCACCTCTTCTCAAATTTAGTATGGGATATGGTTACCTGTTCGGCTTGTTTCCAGTTAACCTCCTACACAACTTCATCCACATAGCAATTGGTGTTTGGGGTATCATTGTCTATCTTAGGGGAGCAGGTACACGTTTATTTGCCCGTAGTCTGGCAATCTTCTTGGGAATAATGGCTGTTTTGGGCTTGATTCCAGTTACCAAAATGCTCTTTGGTTTAGCACCTCTGTTCAGTCACGATATCTGGCTTCATGCTTTAACAGCGGCGATCGCTGCCTACTTTGGTTGGTACAGGAAACCCAAAGCAGAAGATATTGGCGTTAGTGCTGCGGTTTAAAGACAAGCTCGATACAATTCCCAGCTTCTAATCACATCCTAAGATATACTTTCTAACCTTGTCTGCTTGGCAATTTCTTGGACAAGGTGTTTTCCCGATTTTTAGACCTCTTGCTTGCAATTCAGTTTAGCCACTATGAAACTTACCAGTAAGGCTTTTGATAATAACGGCACCATTCCACCTAAGTTCACCTGTGATGGGGAAGATATTTCTCCTACTTTAAGTTGGTCAGAACCACCAGCAAGTACTAAAAGCCTAGCCTTAATTTGTGACGATCCTGATGCACCAGGAAAGACCTGGGTGCACTGGGTTGTCTATAATTTACCGCCCTCAACTCGTTCCCTACCTGAAGCTATTCCTGGGGGCAGTAACATCCCAGATGGAGGTTTACAGGGGATTAATGATTTTAGAAAGCTCTCTTATGGGGGACCTTGTCCCCCAGGAGGAACTCATCGTTACTTTTTCAAAGTATACGCCTTGGATCGGATGTTAGATTTAAAATCTGGAGCTACCAAAGCCGAGGTAGAAGCAGCGATGAAGGGTCATATTCTTGCAGAGGCACAATTAATAGGACGCTATCGTAGACAGTAGTGACGTACCTACGCTGACCGCAAGCGTTACAGACGTGGGCTTCTCAGTCCATTCAAAGTCAATTACTCCCGATAAATCGGGAGCTTGCTAGAATCAGCTAGCAACGTGAGAATTGACTAGAGCATGAGTCAGAATATGGCACAAACGTACAAATATTTCCCGAGTTTGTACCTCTTTAAGCCCACTGATTATGGGCGTTGCGTAACGGCAAGTACATCCATTATCTGATGCTCGTCGGGACTTTTTACTCCAATAGGAGGTTTATCACCAAATTATGAATCCAAGAGTACCAGTATTAAATCCAGACGGTAGTCCAGCTATGCCTACCCTAGCTAGTCGTGCTAGAAGATGGGTTAGAGATGGCTTGGCAATAGGAAAATGGAACGATCTGGGCGTTTACTATGTTCAGTTGTTAGTAGCTCCATCTGACACCAAAACCCAACCAATCGCTTTAGGTTGTGACCCTGGTAAATCCTATTCAGGGTTTGGTGTTCAATCCGCACAAGCTACCTTATTTCGCGGTCATGCCGTATTACCTTTCCAAAGAGTCAAAGAACGCTTAGGCTCTGCTGTTATTAAAAATGGTAAGGTAATCCAGAATGTTCGTGGTAGAGCTTTACAACGTAGAGTTAGACGAGGACGCAGAATTAACCGTAAATTACCTTTTGAGCTTAGAAACCATAGACAGAAAAGGTTTAATAACCGCATCAAATCCAAATTGCCACCATCAATACTCGCTTCTAGGTTAATGGAAATCCGCATAGTTAAAGAATTATGCTCAATTTTTCCCATTAGCGACATAGTTTATGAAGTAGTCAAAGCGGATGTAGATTTAACATCAGGTCGCAAAAGTGCCAAGTCAGGGAAAGGATTTAGCCCCGTGATGAGTGGTCAATATTGGGCAATAGGAGAACTAGAAAAACTCGCACCTGTCAAGAAAATGTATGGCTGGCAAAAAAATGGTAATGGCACTAGTCAAATCAGAAAGTATCTTGGCTTGTTTAAAGATAAGCAAAATAAGAAAAATCCTGTACCAGAAACCCATGCAGTTGATGGTGTTGCACTGGCAGCAAGTGAATTTATTGAGTTTAAGCCATTTCACACAAAAAATAGTCAGGGACACGAATGGAAAGGTAAAGTAACCATAACTGATTCAATTTTTAGAGTTATTACTAGACCTCAATATTATCGTCGTGCTTTGCACTTTGATAACCCAAAAAAAGGTGGTTCCAGAAAGCGAAAAGGTGGAACAATAACTCCGTTTGGCTGTCTTGGTGCGCGTTCCTTGGGCGATGAAGCATCGCCAGGGTCGCACCGCTTTCGTGCTGGTGATTATGTAGAAGCAATAAAAGCAGGTGTTATTTATCGTGGTTGGATTGGAGGTTATACCAATAGCAAAACTAAAGCGGTATCTATTTACGATATTAACTGGAAAAGAATAGGACAATTTAGTCCTAACAAAACTAAATTGTTACGAAGATCTAATAAATTATGTGTAGCGTAAATTATGCTTGCAATTCCTCTCATCGACAAGTCGAGAGACTCCTTGCAAAAGAAAGTTGAAA
>JASJEK010000221.1 GCA_030064915.1 Xenococcaceae cyanobacterium MO_234.B1 | reverse complement strand
GAATTTATTTCTAATAAGAGAAAAGATTGGTTTTGGAAGTTAGCTCATGAGTTGACAAATAAGTACGATGTACTAATATTTGACGGCGAGGGATGCTCTTGGTCAAAGAGCATATCCAATCGCCGTGTTGAAGACTTGAATTTAAAAGCGATGAAACGTTTATGGGGTAGAAAAATTAGCGATCTATCTTTTGCTACTTTTATCGAAATACTTGTATGTGTAGCTAATAATAAAGGTAAAAAAGTACATTTTGTGGATAGATTTTATCCTAGCTCTAAAACCTGTTCTTGCTGTGGGCATATCAACAAAGAATTAAGCCTTAAAGATAGAGAATGGGATTGTCCAAACTGTAATACAAAAAGTATCCAAAGAGACTTAAATGCTGCACTGAATTTGCAAAGAGAAGGGGCATCTTCTCTTGGGCTAGACACCGTAAGACTGTCTCAGACAGCTAGTGTTGCTTGAACCCAGAATCCCGACGCCATAAAGGCTGGGGACTATGTCAAGGTTCCACTAATTCGTTTAATTACCCGAAGATTAGCTTCTTAATATTTTGTTGACTAATCAGCTCTTAATCATTCTCAATAATTTATTCGATTGATCGACCCAAATTTCGCTAAAATTAAGTTTTCTTCCTTCTGCCTCCTGCCCTCTGCCTTCCAGGGCGAAGCCCTTTAAAGGAGTGTAGGACAATATTGTCTGAATTAAGCGTAGTTTAGCTATGGAATGAGGATTAAATAAAGAGGATTAAATAAAATGTCAAACTTTTTTTAATAACTCACATCGTAGCGAGCTTAGGTAATTTAACTTTTGTAGATAATAAAATCCTTATTTCTATGATGAAGAACATTAAATTGGTTTTTAAGCTCAATATTTTTTTAGTAGTAGTATTTCTAATAGTAACATTAACTATTGGAACGCTACTATCTAGAATTCTCTATGAACATAATAAACACATGATTGGCGAAAAGGCGTCATTGCTAATCGAAACGATAAACTCAGTACGGAACTATACAAATATCCAGGTAACTCCAGAATTCTTATCGAGATTGGAAACTGAATCCCTGTTTTTGCCGCAAGCTGTACCATCATACTCCGCAAGAGAAGTTTTTGAAGATCTCAGAAGTAACAACAAGTACGATCAATTCTTCTTTAAAGAAGCCGCTCTTAATCCTACTAATTTAAGGGATAAGGCAAATCCCTTTGAAACAGAAATCATAAAGTCTTTCCGGCAAAGTAGTAAATTGCCCGATCGCGATACCTCAGATTTACAGCAACAGGGTTTTCGTACCGTACCTGGAGGATATTTATATTATATTGCGCGCCCCATAATAGTTAATGAAGAAAGTTGTTTGAGATGTCACGGCGATCCTCAAAATGCTTCTAAAAGCCAAATTGCTACCTATGGCAAAGATAATGGTTTTGGCTGGCATTTAAATGAAGTGGTCGGGGCGGAAATTATTTCTATTCCTGCAAGCCAGGTAGTAAAAAAGGCTCAAAAATTACGCTGGTTAGTTATAGGTATTGTCATCGGCTTTTTGCTAGTGGCAATTTTGCTACTCAATTTGTTCCTAAAATTTCTGATTACCGATCCGATCAACAAAATGTCTCACCTATCTAAAAAACTAAGTATCGGAGATCTCGATGTTGAATTCGAGCAAAAAAGTAACGATGAAATTGGGGTACTCGCAGCTTCTTTAAATCGTCTTAAAGTAAGTATGAAAATAGCAATGGAAATGATCCAAAAATAAAGCAGAGTGAGAGATCGAACATCTTCGCTGCATTGACGAAGTCTCTCTGACCGCCCGAACCTCTTACCTCGAGCGTAGCGAGTTAAAGTAATTTTTGTTGAAACTGTTGCGAAATTTGAGAGTCGGGGATTCGTTCGGCTAGGGCTCGAATGAATTCTGAGTTAGATAGATAGGGATTATGAGCTAAGGTTTGATCGCAGATGATAGTTGCTATCGGACCGATAAATTCTGCTAATTCCCGACGACATTGATGGACAAATTCTGGACTTAGGTTCCTTTCCGTGCGACCCGAAGCAGCCCTATTTGTAGGAGATCGGTTAGGAACGACGAATGTATGGTTGCTAGTGGAATTAGCTTGAAAGGATGAGCTAGTAGGCGGCTGTAGCCAATCTTCAAGAATTATTAAACTAGAGTCGATTTGAATAATTTCTCGGAAGATCTCTCTCGCTGTTTTCGGTCTTTCTCCAGGTAAATGAGCCATCATTCGCTCGATCAGATTGACAAATGGGGGTGAGATATTCTCAATATCATCATGCCATTTCATCTTACCGGTTTGAGAATCATAGAATTCAAGGGGATTGCGACCTGTGAGCAGAAAAATCATTGTACCCCCCAGGGCATAAAAATCCGACTGCTTGACTGCTTTTCCTTTTATTTGCTCCATCGGTGTATATCCGCTAGAAATTACTCCAGTCAATAATCCTGCGGCTTGTTTGTCAATATAACTTTTAGAAAGCTGTCTAACAGTACCAAAATCGATTAGAACCAAGCTGCCATTTGGCCTTAACATGATGTTGCTGGGTTTGATATCGCGATGAAAAAAATCTAGATTATGTACCCGTTCTAAAATAAGGCTTAATTCGGCTAACCAGCGCAAGAGCCTTTTTTGCTCGATCGGGCGATTGCCACGTTTTTTAAGATATTCTTCTAAATTTAAACCTTCAATTTTTTCCATGGCGATGCAGTGCATCGGTTCTTCCCCATCTTTAGGCAGATATGTAAAATAGCCGTCAAGATCGATCTTGGGGATACCAGGATGAGACATCTTTTCCATTACGTGAGCTTCCTGCTGAAATAACTCGACATACTTGGGATGATTATTCGTTAGAACTTTAATTACTTTCGGTCGCGAATCAAGATCTAGGGCGTGGTATGTTAAGCTAAATCCTCCTTCACCCAGTAGTTCTAACACCCGATATCTACCATCGATTAGCAGCTCCGACCCACAGCTTTGACAAAAAAGATACGTACTAGAATTATTAGGATTTTGGCATTGAGGATTAATGCAATACATTATGGAGTAGGGCGGTAGTTTTTTTTCATAGTAGTTAATACCTTATTTTTTATAATAATATAAATGGATAGAATCAATTTACAAATAGTAGTTCATCGTCTCAAGCCTGGAGAAATGACAGAACAAACTACAGGAGAAGCTTCTAAATCAATTAGAGATAGAGTTACTGTAGCACGCGATCGCGCTAGAAGCCGATTTAAGTCGAATTTAATTTGTAGTTGAGATAACAGTAAATTTGCGGTTATATAATCCCTGCTTGAAAGAATATACTAACTGGCATTGAATGAACTAAAAAATAAATGCTGGCTAGGGTTTGGAGTGCTGCGATCGCAGGAATTGATGCTATTAAAGTAGGGGTGGAAGTAGATGTAGCTGGAGGACTTCCGAAAACAGTTATTGTAGGATTACCAGATACGGCGATACAGGAGAGTCGAGAAAGGGTTAAAGCAGCCTTAAGAAATGCTGGTTTTGCTTTTCCTGTAAGGAAAATTGTAGTTAATCTGGCTCCTGCGGACTTACGGAAAGAAGGACCTAGCTTCGATCTTCCTATTGCTATAGGCATCTTAGCAGCTTCTGAACAAGTCAATCCCCAGTTGTTAGGGGACTATTTATTTTTAGGAGAGTTATCCCTTGATGGTAGTTTGCGTCCCGTTGCAGGAGTACTACCCATCGCAGCAGCAGCCTCTAGATTAGGTATTGCGGGGTTAGTTGTACCAGTCGATAATGCCCAAGAAGCAGCAGTAGTCAAAGAAATTGCTGTTTATGGTTTTCGACATTTAGAAGAAGTAGCGCGGTTTTTAGACTGTCCTGAAAAATATCAACCTGTAGAGATAGATAGTAAAGCTAAGTTGGCTGAGTCACAAAATAATTATCTCGATCTCAAAGATGTTAAAGGACAGGTACAGGCTAGACGCGCCTTAGAAATAGCAGCAGCAGGAGGGCATAATCTCATATTTGTAGGTCCTCCTGGGAGTGGTAAAACCATGTTGGCAAAAAGATTACCAGGAATATTGCCTAATCTGGATTTTAATGAAGCTTTGGATGTATCCCAGATTCATTCGGTGGCAGGATTACTCAAAGATCGAGGCTCATTGATTACTACTAGACCTTTTCGGAGTCCTCACCATTCCGCTTCAGGACCTTCTTTAGTGGGTGGTGGTAGTTTTCCCCGACCAGGGGAGATATCTTTAGCCCATAAAGGAGTGTTGTTTCTTGATGAATTAACAGAATTTAAGCGTAATGTCTTAGAATACCTGCGCCAGCCCCTAGAAGATGGTTGCGTAACCATCTCTCGAACTCGTCAGTCAGTCGTTTTTCCGGCTCAGTTTACCTTAGTTGCCAGTACCAATCCCTGTCCCTGTGGTTATTTTGGCGATCCGATTCAACCTTGCACCTGTTCCCCTCGTCAAAGAGAACAATATTGGGCAAAGCTATCAGGGCCTTTAATGGATAGAATCGATTTACAAGTAGTAGTTAATCGTCTCAAGCCTGAAGAAATGACAGGACAAACTACAGGAGAAGCTTCTAAATCAATTAGAGATAGAGTTACTGTAGCACGCGATCGCGCTAGAAGTCGATTTAAACCTGATTCTCAAGTTAGTTGCAATGCCGAAATGCGATCGCATCATTTAAGGGAATTTTGTCAGCTAGATGATAGCAGTAGGAACTTGTTAGAAGGAGCAATCCGTAAATTGGGCTTGTCGGCAAGAGGAATGGATCGGATTTTGAAAGTATCTCGTACTATTGCCGACTTAGCTGGAGATGAGGCGGTAAAAAGTTCCCATGTAGCAGAAGCAATTCAGTATCGAACTATAGATAGAATGCAATAGAATTATAATCTTATTTTGATTTAATATTTTGATTTAATACTAATTCGTTTAATTATAGAAACTTTATAAGTAGGGGTAAAGTATGACTTACCCCTACAGATGGTTGACAAAATTTCATAACTCTATGGTTTATTTAGGTTCAATTCTCACCATTTCCCCTGCTTCCCTTGCTTACACAAAAACTGCAAATTAAATGGGTGATAGCTTATTAAGAGTTAGTTATATTGACCATACTTGAAAAGCCTTTCAGAGAATCTTGGCGTTGTATTAAGATTCCACATATAATACCGCATGAGCAACAATTTCACTTTGAGTAACACTTCTTGTCTATGGAAGGGAGCTTCGAGCCAGTCATCAGCTTCGGCTCTCAGGACATCATCAAGAGATTCAATTGCCAGCAAAATCAAGGGACGACTATACCCCCGGCTGCGTAGCTCTCGAGAAAGGTTAACTCCTCCAGAGGAAAATTCCGCATTAACCATTATCAGATCAGCCTCTGAAGAATAGTTAAATGCTTCCAGTGGGGTTTTTGCCAGATGGAGAGAATATTCCTCCGACCTTAAGAATTGAGCCAACTTCTCCCAACACAGAGGATTATCTTCAACAATCAGTATATTCATTTAAGTACCGAGTCAAAAAAGTTACCCTTTCATAATGACTTTCATTAGGTAACAAACTCGGTACGAATTTAAAGTTATCTTAATCTCAAGGTGAGACCATTATGAGTTATGTTGCCATCATTTTTGCAATTGGCATAAATTGATTGATTTATGCTGACTCTTGTTGGCTGACGAAGTCCAAGCTGCTCGTGGGTCGTCGCCTGGGGGAGGGGCTGAGGAGCCAACCTGCGTCGGCAGCTTGAAAGCCGTGTTCTCCCCAGGACGGGGCTTTCAAGGACACGGGGGACACAAGCTGCCGAACCAAGTTCGGCAGACGCCCCCTCGCGAGGAGACCTCGCGTCACAGCCCCTCCGTTTATGAACCCCGTTCCGTCGTCTCACGGCGGAGTACCTTGGACTCGCATCACAATTAAAGTCATGTCGTCTTTGTTATTAACACTGGGTTTACCAACAAACTGTTCTACTTCTTCAAATAAGTATTCTAAGATTTCTTGGGGATTTGCCAGATTTTGACAAGCCCACTTAAAAGCACGACAAAGATTATCTTCATCAAAGCGATCGCCATTACCATTCACCGCATCAGTAAAACCGTCAGTGTAATAGATAATCGTATCCCCAGGTGCTAGTTGCACTGTAGCATCTTCATATTCTGATTCCATATCTAGCCCAATTAACATTCCCCAAGTATCCAACCTGCTGAAGGTTTGGCTAGCTGCGTGCCACCGTAGAGGAGGATTATGAGCAGCATTGGTAAAAGATAACCTTCGAGTCTTAGGGTCGTATTCCGAGTAAAACATACTCACGAAACGATTAGAATTTTCGAGATCAGCATACATAACTCGATTGAGATGTTGCATAATCTGAGCCGGAGAATTACGGTTTAAAACTTCTGCTCGTAACATTCCCCTAGTCATAGTCATAATTAGTCCTGCTGGGACTCCTTTCCCCATCACATCCCCAATCACAATACTCCAGGGGACACCAGAAGCAGGGTCAGTTTTAGGTTGCTGGGTACGGTCATAATTAGTAGGGATAAAGTCATAGTAATCTCCTCCTACCCGACTCGCAGTTTTACAAGCTGCTGCGATTTCTAATCCTTTAATCTGAGGACATTTACTAGGTAATAATCTAACTTGGATTTCTGAGGCGATTTCTAATTCTCTATCCTGCCTTTCTTTGGAACGCAATTCTACAGTTAATTCATGATTTGCGATCGCGACCGCTGTTTGATCTGCCACCAATTGCACTAATTTACGTCTGGTTGTAGTCCACAAATAATCAGGATCGGTACTAAAGATAAATAAGCGACCCTGTTCAACATTTTTGACTAGAACAGGAGTTCCATATATCTGAACTTTCCTGTCTAGTTCTTGTTTCAGTTTTTCTTCTAGGAGTGGTGCAGGGGCAACTAAAACATTATTAGTACTAGAATTATTAGTACTAGAATTGACTAAGTCCAAATAGGCTTCGGAAGGGCTGTGTGGAGAATTAGATTCCCCACGGGGTTCATAAACAGAGGGGCTGTGAGGAGAGGAGACTTCCCGTCCTTGAAAGCCCATTCCCTTCAAGGACAGAGTACCTTGGACTTGATGGGTAACTCGTTCAAAAACTTGACGCACTTCTCTGCCCAACTGATTATCTTGACAGTGAAATTGATCAACACTAATACGTCCATCATCTTTGTAGAGAATTAGGACACCACCAACAGCATCAGTTACTCTAGCTGCCATTAGAGGCGTTAATTCGAGAAACTGATTTAAGTTGCTAAAACTGCGGAGGGCAAATCCCAGAGAACTTAGTAAGTCTTGGATTTTGTTTTGCTCTCGCTGTAAATTAGCTACCAACTCTTTTAGTGCTACGACGGGAGGTATTTGCTCTGTTCTAACACTCTTGGGTTTGTTGGTATTTTCGGAAGGTTGATGAGGGAATGGGACTACAGTCATTGCCTCAAGGGTTGTTGGGTATATAAATTTTGGTTTGGATTTGCCACTAAATTACAAGGGTACTCAGAATTCATTTAAAGGTATCTTAAAAAAAGATTAAGTTAAGTTGAGAGTCTATCTTTTAGTACTTATGTAATGTGTAATGGCAGGTTCAATTTATCCCTTTCTATTGGGATTGATTTATCATAACTCGAATTAACTTTACTGCCCATTAATTTCAACTAAACATTAAAAAAACCATATTAAATTACACGCTGGGAACTACCCTTAAATCGCGAAGCAACAGGTTCTATTACTTAGTTAGAGATTAATAGTGAAAGTAAAGTGCGCCTCCAATTATGTTTATATATGTTTATAAAATAGACACATTATTTTGTTTAAGAATGTAAAGGAATAGTTCCCCAAGGAATCAACAGTAAAAATACCCAGACCCAATACCAAGGAAAACTACTTTGAGGTTGTTTTTGAGAATTAATCATGGCATCAATTCTTTGAGTCAAACGATCTGATGGGGAAGGAGAAAATAGAGGAGTCCCAAAACAAGGAGTATTAGGAGCTAAAGCAGCTTGAGCTACGGTTAATAAAGATTCTGCCAATACTAAAGGATCAACTTTTTGCGTTGCTTTGAGATCCGCTCTAATTTCCCTGATTAATAATAGCTCTTGCCAGAGGTTTTCTGTTTGAGGTAGCCATAGGGTAAAAGAACGCAACCAACCTAACCAAAAAAACCAAAAGGTATCTCGTTTCTCTAAATGAGCTTGTTCGTGGGCTAAAGCAGCTTCTAGTTGCATAGAATCAAGGAGTTGTAATAAGCCTTGACTAATAACTAATTTGGGTTGCCAAAAGCCAATTTGGGCAATATAGGGCAAGTCTAGCTCCAGAAGATATACGGTCTGACTATTAATATGACTATTAATATGACTATTAATATAATGTTGGGGATAAGTTTTGATCTGTTGACAGCATCGCCAGGCTTGAAATCCTAACTTCAGTAGCAACCAAGTAGGAATTGTAATTAAACTTAAAGATATTAAGTAGCCTATCCAACTTGAGTGCCAGCCTAACATTTGTCCTTCTGCACCCATAAAAATAATCGCTAGGGCTGTCATGATCAGGAGTAAGGGAGGAAATAAAAACAAAAACAGCGATCGCTGCCAGCGCTGTTCCCAATTATCTGAGGTATTCAGCGGAATGAGGCGAATTCTCCAAGCTATCACCAAAGTCAGAAAAATCATTAACAAGTGCATCGTTATTGTTCCTCCTGGCGTTTTTGGCGTAATAGTTTTAATTTGGTGGCAATTTTGTCTAATTGTTCCACACTAGTAGTGTCTAGACTGTCCGCAAAAGCAGCAACTATATCGGGATTACTAATAGCTAAAAATTGGTTTAACTTTTCGTATGCTTGAATAGCTTGGGCTTGTTCTTTAGATACTAAAGCTTTCCATAAGAAAGCACGTCCTTGTTTTTTTTCTTTGTAGCAAGTTAACCACCCTTTCTCAGTAAGGCGACGTAGCACAGTGGTGACGGAGGTGTAAGCTAATTCCCGGTCTGGATCGGATAAAATCTTTTCGTGAACGTCTTTTACCGTTACTGTTCCTAGTTGCCAGACAATTTCCAGGATTTCTCTTTCTAAAGAACCAAGGGAAAGTTTTTTCGGACGATAATTAGGCAATATGCTCATTGGTTTAATTAATAGTTAATTAACTATTAATTATAGAGAGAGTTCAAACTAAAACTAGACATATTTTAACTGACGACGGGCTTCAAATAACCCAATAGCAACGCTAACAGAGAGGTTAAGACTTCTTACTTGGGGTTGAGTAATAGAAATGTAAGCTTGATAGTCGCAAGTTGCTAAAACTTCTGGTGGTAATCCTTGAGTTTCACTACCGAATAGCAACCAATCGTTATCTTCATAGGGACAATCTAAATAGTTAGTGTTACCACGAACCGTAAAACCAATTAATTTACCTGATTTTTGCCGATATTCTTGCCAAAATGCCGCTAAATTCTCATGATAATGTAAATTTACGTAGGGCCAATAGTCTAGACCGGCTCTTTTGAGATAGCGATCGCTGATTTCAAAGCCTAAAGGTGCAACCAGATGCAATTCTGTTGCTGTTGCTGCACAGGTACGAGCAATATTTCCTGTATTGGGTGGTATTTGGGGATAAACTAAAACAACACGCAGCATTTTTTCAGTAATCAGTATATTTCTTGATATTATTCTGGTTTCTGTTTTATGCTACTAAAATAGGTTGACAGAGTTTAGATTCTAAGTCTTTCTCTTGTTGAGCAGTATTAACAATTGCTTGTTGGATAATTGAGGGGATATTTTTTCCTTGTTGGTGAAGATTTAGCCATTGTTGAGCCTTATTGCCTTCCCGGAGAATTGTTTTCAGTGGGAGTAAGAAGCAACTGTATCCTTGCTGTTTGGCAAGAGGAAATACTTCTTGATATATTTCTTCAATCCAATCTTTCGCTGTTATGGTACGTCCATCTTTCCAGTGTTGTAACTCTGCATCTAGACTATTATGGGCTACAGCTAATTCATTCTTATCAGCGATCGCAATAAGTTCTTCGTTCAAATTATTGGTAGCAAGGCGACTTTGTTGTAGTGGGTCAAGAGTAGGTTGAGTTAACATTTGGGAAATTCTGGCTTCTAGCAAAGCGGTAATAGCTAATAAAGCAATAGGATCAATAATTAGGTCACAAATTCTCAGTTCTAAACGATTTAAATTGTAGGGACGATTATCTCCATTAGGTCTTACCGATGACCAGAGATGACGCACATTTTTCATTGTCCCTGCTGTTAGTTGTTCCTCTGTCCACTGAATAAAATGATTATGACTGGTAAATAAAGGAACTATGGAGGGAGTTTTCGGGAACATTTGCCAGCGAGTAGAATGAAACCCAGTAACTTTTCCATCAAGGAAGGGAGAAGAAGCACTTAAAGCAAGTAATAAAGGTGCTTCCATTCGGATTAAGCGACAGGCTTGAAGCAGTTTTTCAGGGTCACTAATCCCAATATTGATATGGACACTAGCAGTAACTACATTCGTGCCATAGGTGTTTTCAATGTAACCATGATAGGGATTGTTAGGGTCGGAACGATAAAAGCGATCGCTGTTTCCCAAAGATAAAGTACTTCCAGGAATTATGGTGTAGTTTCCTAGGGTTTTAAGATAGTTTCTCAGCTTTTGTCGCGGTTTTAATAAAGCACAAAGAATGCGATCGTAGTTAGTATAGGGCGCAGTAGTGTATTCCACATTGCGACTGTCAGGCTCACGCACAAATCCATCTAATTCTTTCACGATTTTGTCTGACAAACCCACAATATTACCTTGGGGGGTGCCAGTGTACATCTCAATTTCAAAGCCTTTGCAAAGTAACACGATTGTTCCTCGATCCCATATACCGGGTTGGGGTTTGCAACACCAATAAGTGATTTAACTCTCTAAGAGGATAACAGTTTCAGGGTACTTTACTCATAAATCCTGGTATATAGTCCCTAAAAATTTCTCTTAATATCTAAGATTCAAAAAAACAATAATTCTTAATAATTATTTAATATTTTCTCTTAAACCTAGCTTAAACTTAGACAGAGTAAGTAGCCTACCATAGTGACTTCAGAGATGACAATTACAAAAGCGACATAATCAATGCAATATATTGGTTTCTGTTAGGATACAATCTCTGTTTGGTGTGAAAAGCGATTAAAGAAAGTCCTATGTCAACTCTTTTATCTTCCCAAAATCAAAAATCCCCAGTCAACTCCCTAGACACAGTAGAAGATTTTGAATCTAAATTGAGAAAGATGACTCAATGCTATCAAGCAGCTCAACAAGTCAAGTATCTTCACCTACAAGCAGAAATCGACGCACTAATTCAACAGTTACAAGCCCTAAAGCATCAAAAGCAAGACTAGCCTGATAATTACCTAATAATTAAATGTAATAGGGACAATTCAATTTTGTCCCTCAACTAACAGGTAAGACTTACGCAAAATTAAGATTTTTACACAAAATATATTGTAGGGTGGGCATTGCCCACCCTACCTGTGGTATTTGTGCGTAAGTTCTAACAGGATTAAACCCTAAGCTGTGATGAAGATATCTGTAAAGGTAAGATTGGGATTACCGTTAAGATTCCCTATTTCTACAGCAGAAGTGCTACCAGTACCGTCAACATCAAAGAACAAATTACCACTGGTATTATCATAGATAAAGCGATCGCTATTATCCAAGGCTGCTGTTCCAATCACAAACTGTTCCTCAGCAATTACACTATTAGCAACTAGTCCACCACCAAAGCCAGAAGCAGAGAAGACTAGGGTATCATTACCCGATTCAAAATCAGTAATTTGATCGCCTGCTTCACTAATGCCGTTAAAGATAAAGCGGTCATTGCTATTTCCTCCCGTAAGAGTGTCTGCTCCAGCACCACCAACTAAAACATCATCACCATTTCCACCGTCTAGGCTATCATCACCAGCCTCACCGAGTATAGAATCTGCTTGAGAGCCACCGATAAGAGTATCATCACCCAGTCCTCCTTCCAGAGTAACTTGAATGTTAGTTGCTCCAGAAGCGTCAATTAGATTATCACTTGAACCACCGATAAGATTAGCTTCGTCTATGCCAAATAGTTGATCTGTCCCTAAAAGGGTAGAGGTTAGTTGGCTATTCTTGAGAGTAAAGTTAGAGTCAGCAGATTCTAGGAGCTTGTCGATACCACCACCACCTTGGAGCGTATCGTTTCCATTTCCTCCAACTAGGGTATCATTTCCATTTCCCCCAACTAAACTATCATTGCCGTTTCTTCCTTCTAAATGGTCAGATTGATTCAAACCTTTTAAAGTATCATCATCACTACCACCAATGAGAGTGTCATCTCCTGCTGCACCTTCGAGGATGACTTTCATGGTGGTAACAGTAGAAGCATCTAAAAGGTTATTGCTAGCACCACCTACTAGGCGTGCTAATTCAAACTCACTAATAGTATCCGTACCTCTAGCAATTAACTGACTGTCAGTCAGGGTAAAGTCAGAGTTATTATTTTCTACAAGACGGTCTATCCCCGCACCAGCAATTAACACATCATCACCGCCACCACCACGGAGAGTATCATCACCATCCCCACCATCGATGGAATCAAATCCTCCTTGTCCAAAAAGACTGTCATTGCCTTCACCCCCATTGAGGGTATCAGTACCATTATTGCCATTGAGAGAGTCATTACCTGCTCCTCCCTCTAGCAAATCTCTTCCTTTATTGCCATTGAGGATATCATTGCCTTCGTCTCCGAAGAGATGATCATTATCATCTCCTCCAGAAAGGGAATCATTCCCGTCCCCGCCAAAGATTGAGTCATCACCCATTTCCCCGGAAATGGTATCCTCATCTGTTCCTCCATCGAGCCAGTCATTACCGCTACCACCCTTAAAAGAGTCATTACCTGCTTCTCCCATCAGGCGATCATTGTCGGCTCCTCCATTGAGAATGTCATTGCCTTCACCACCATAGAGGGTATCAGTACCATCATTTCCACTGAGAGAGTCATTACCTGCTTCTCCCATCAGGCGATCATTGTCGGCTCCTCCATTGAGGGTGTCATCGTCATTCCCACCATTGAGAGTATCGTTACCATTTCCTCCGATTAAACTATCATTCCCATCTCCGCCCTCTAGACTATCATCGTTATTACGCCCCTCTAGAGTATCGTTATCTCCTAAGCCAATTATTTGGTCTTTGTCACTTGTTCCTAAAAGTAAATTGGTGGTGTCATCGCCAGTAATAATACTGGGGAAGGCTTCTACAATATTGAGAATTTGATTCACAGTGACATTATTTAAGATGGTGGTTTCCCCAGAGGGCCATTGCACCTCAAGTTGACTTATCGTAGTATATTGACCCAAACCAAAGTGTAACCGAGAGCTATTTTGGGCGAAGACATGAAGACCACCATTTTGTTCTCTAACTTGAGTTACCCCATCGGGAGTAGTTACTTTAACTATGGCACCAATAGCATCACGGTTTGATTGAATACCTTGTAAGTCTATTTGTATCCAGTTATTAGTATTACCGTTAATTCCTTCTTCGTTGTGAAAGAGTTGGGAAGGAGCGCCGAGATAGGTTTTACGTGGAGATTTAGCGGTAGTAGAACCAGCAAAAATATCTAAGAAACCATCATTGTCATAATCAGCTACCGCCAATCTTTGTCCTACTTCAAAATCTAGACGATGGGGTCCCACTTCGCTGCTTTCTGCACCCCCTGCTAATTCCA
>JASJEK010000220.1 GCA_030064915.1 Xenococcaceae cyanobacterium MO_234.B1 | reverse complement strand
GAAACTTGCGCTTGAGAGAGTGCCATTTTTTTACTAAAAGTGTAATATTCAATAACTGTAAGTTGCTCACCAGTAACGACGATTTAAAAAGCCGCCCCGATCACCCCAACCTCTTCTGTTGACAAAACCGCCCCGGCGACCATTGACAAAACCGCCTCGGCGACCTTTTAACCAACTACCAGCGATTTCTAAAGTTTTTTTCAAGGTAGAAGATGCAGGTATTTGAGACTCTCGTTCTTTGAGAGTAGCAGCAATTCTGGCTAAACGACTTTCAAGCATTTGAGGAGTTTCCCTAGAGAGTGAGTCAGCTTGATGAGCCTTCGTTGTGGTAGGAAGGTTTAGACTTGTTAGGGCAACTATAAAGCTAATCCACGTAATTTTGGTTAATTTCAAGATACACTCCTGATGATAATTGTCAGCCTAATTCTGCAATTACTAATTATTTAATTGGAAAAAGGAATCTGAAATTCAATCCCTTATTAACGACGATTTAAAAAGCCACCCCCATCACCCCAACCTCTTCTGTTGACAAAACCTCCCCCTGGAACATTGACAAAACCTCCCCGTCGACCTTTTCCCCAGCTAGCAATTTCTAAAGTTTTTTTCAATTTAGAAGATGCTGGTATTTGAGACTCTCGTTCTTTGAGAGTAGCAGCAATTTTTGCTAAACGACTTTCAAGCATTTGAGGAGTTTCGCTAGAGAGTGAGTCAGCTTGATGAGCCTCAGTTTTTATGGGCAGGTTTAGACTTGTTAGAGCAACTATAAAGCTAATCCACGTAATTTTTGTTGATTTCAAGATATACTCCTGATGATAATTGTCAGTACAATTATTTAGTTGGGAAAAGGAATCTGTTCGTGATTGATAATCGTCTTTTCATAAAACTCTTTAATTAAGTTAGGGTCGATAATTTCAATCACACCATCTGGACCGAACCATTTATTGACAATATCTAATGACTCTTGATTTCCTACAAGATAACCTTCCATCATTTTGGCGATCGCATAATTGGCAATATTGAGAAAAGTGGAATTATTTTCCGGAACTATGCAAGCAACTCCGTAACGACCATAAGGCTTTTCCGACGACGGCGGAAATATTTTATAGTCATCTGGTGGAACGATTTGCTGCTTTACACCCTCTAGAATCACACTATCTCCAGCTAGAGCGTCAACTCGTCCTGCTTTGAGAGCTTCAACCCCTTCAGTAAGAGTTGCCATTGGCACTATTGTGGCTTGAGGATGAGACAATTTCATTGCATCCTTGACAAAGGTAGCAGGAGGAACACCAATCTTTTTATTAGCAAAAGAATCTGATGCCTTTCCTGCTGGCACTAACAGTCTAATACTTGACAAGCTATATCTCATCGTAAAATCAACATGGCGGTCTCTTTCCCAAGTAAACACTGTATTACAGGCAATATCAATTTCTCCACTAATGAGTTTGGGGAAAATTTCAGCAACACTGTTAGCCTCGACAAAATCTAATTCAATAGTTTTACCTAATTCCTGCTCCAGTTGCTTTTGAATCAGCTTGACGATATCTATGGAGTAACCATCTAATTCTTCTTTTTGATTGAAATAAGCATAGGGAACTAGATCAAAAGAAGTTCCTACCACTAATCTTCCAGTACGGGCTACAGATTCTACTATAGTTCCTGCCACAACTGGTTTGACCCCTAACATTAACAACAGGATACTAAGAAGAGTAAGAGAAAGTTTTCTAAGCATTAAATTCTATAATCCTTCTTGATAAGAGGTATCTTACCTCAATTAATTTGGGTTTGGGTCTGGGGTAAGCTGATTAACAATGAGTTTTTATAACTTATCTGTTAATTTCATGATTTTTTACTCATGCTGCTTGGTTATTATTCTCAGCCAGAACTTTTGCGATTGACCCTTCTAACTCTTTTAAATAATGCTCTATGTTCCAGGTAATTTTGTAATCGCAATCGCGTAACTCAATGCCACAGATAAAATCTTCTATCGTTTCAAATTGCACCTCTGCATTGTCTGCAAGTTGTTCTCGAATAGCAGCAATCAGTCGCTCCTGTTGCTCCTCAGGGATTGTAAAAGAACTACGGATAGTAATTACATGACGAGTATTGGGAATCGATGCAGTAGGAATTGTCTCTTTTGGAAGCCGATCGAGGTTATACAGGCGATCGATAAATGTTTCGATAATTTGTGCTTCTAAATTGGCATTAGCTAAATCTGCTAAAGCTTTTCGAGCCGTTAAAACAACCTGTTGGCTAAGGCGATCGCGTATTTGACGAGCAAATTTTTGTCGATCTTGTTCAAAAGTCTTATACCATTCCGAACGAGCCTGATTTACTTCAGCTTGCCCTTGCTGTCTTAATTTTTCCTTCTCTTGCTTTACCTCCTGTTTGGCTTGCTCGAACCAGGCTTGTTTTTGTGCTTCTAACTCCTGTTGTTTTTGCCGATATAACTCCTTTTCCGCCTCTGCATCTTTCTCTTTGATTGCTGCTGCTGCTAATTGACGTTCGATTCTTTGCGATCGCCCTTCCATTGCCTGAGTAATGGGCTTATATAGAAAACGCTTCAGCAAAGCCACCAGAATCAGAAAGTTAATAATTTGAGCAATAACAACAAAAGGATCGATGAGCATAATTTAGTTAGGAGTTAGGAGTTCGGAGTTAGTAGTTGGTCATTTTTTTCCCTATCCTCCTGCTTTCTCGATAAAATAGCTCCAGAAGGGATTGGCAAAGATCAGAATTAGAGTAATCACAAAACAGTAAATAGCGGTCGATTCTACTAATGCCATCCCGACAAATAGAGTACGGGTGATGTTTTTAGCTTCATCTGGCTGCTGGGCGATCGCACTTAATGCCTGTGCCAAGGCTTTTCCTTCTCCCAAGGCTGGGGCGATCGAACCGATAGTAATTGTCAATCCTGCGGTTACTATAGATGCCATACCAATTAATGCGAGATTATCCATAGGTAATTAGTTAGTAGTTAGTCATCAGTTGTCTTAGTGGCTGCTGTGATAAACACCATGGCTAAAATGGCAAAAATATATGCCTGAATCAATCCCGTTAGTAATCCCATTGCTTGCATAATGATGGGAAAAAATAAAGGTGCGATGGACAATAAAATACCCACAATCATTGTGCCACTCATTACGTTGCCGAATAGACGTACTGCTAAAGATATGGTGTTAGACAACCTACCAATAATATTAAAGGGCAACATAAAGGGAGTAGGCTGAAGATAGTATTTTTTAAAGTAACCCCAAAATCCTTGTTTTTTGATGCCATAAAGAGGAACAGCAAAAAAAACACAGATTGCTAGTGCAGCAGTAGTAGAAAGGGAACCGGTAGGGGGTTGATAGCCAGGAATAATACTGAGAAGATTGGAAGCAGCAATAAAGATAAATAGAGTTCCAATAAAAGGAACATAGGGTTCTGGTTCTTGCTGGCTAACTTCTTTGATCTGGTTACCAATTCCTAACACCAACACTTCTAAAAGATTTTGTCCTTTAGAGATATTGGTAGAGGCAGATAGTTTACGAGTCACTAACCAGGAAGCCAAAACGAGTAAAACCATGATCAGCCAAGTAAAAACCAAAGTGGCATTGATAGTAATTATGCCTCGTTGCCAGTAAATGGTTTGATCTGGAGTTAAATTCATATATCGGGTTTCAATTTGATGGGGTTCAGTCTAACATCCTGGTTTTTTGTGGATTGTTGATTGCTAATTGCTAATTGCTAATTGCTAGCAGTTATCTCTAGCTTGATAATTGGTTTTAGAAGACCCTCGCGGTCGAATCAACAAAATGGCTATAGTTCTCACTATTAAAAATCCTAGACAACAAGCCAATAGAGAAACTACACTATATAGTTTAGTATTACCACCAATAATTAAATATAAAACGAATAAGCTTATTGCCAATCTGAATAAAAAACTAAATAACATTAATCTATAAGGGTGTTTGGTTACAGGTAGTTGCTGCACCGTCAGCCATAAACCACCGAAATAGAATAATCCCAAACCAGAACCGACTATAAAAGCAATGATTGGTGTCAATGTTTAATCCTTATCTCTAGAAATCTGCACCTATCTTAGCTAATCGGCGAGAAGCCCTACGCCCATAATCTTTGATTTGCCGTAGGACGCGGCGTTTAAAGTACGGAAATAATTGTATTGATTGGAAATACCGTGATTGACTAGAATTGACCGCTCCAAAGCTCTAATAGTTGGCACTCCGTAAGAGAGCGAAACATGGCACAATGAGAGACGTTTCTCAAAAAAATCCTTATTAAACTTAGATAAGTAAAAACCGATATGACAGCAACTCTCCAAGCACCCCCGAAAACTGGACGGGTAGTATTTCCTTTTCCCGCTATTGTAGGTCAGGAAGAAATGAAACTGTCTCTGATCCTTAATGTCATCGATCCGAAAATTGGTGGCGTGATGATTATGGGAGATCGCGGTACAGGAAAAACCACTACTATCCGTGCTTTAGCGGATTTATTACCTGAAATTGACGTAGTAGCTGGCGATCCTTTTAACAGCGACCCTGAAGACCCAGATTTAATGAGTGATGAGGTCAAAGAAAAGATCCAACAACAAATTCCTCTCGAAATTGTGAAAAAGAAAGTGCCAATGGTGGACTTACCCCTAGGCGCAACAGAAGATAGGGTTTGTGGCACTATTGATATTGAAAAAGCTCTTTCTGAAGGGGTCAAAGCCTTTGAGCCAGGATTACTGGCAAAAGCTAATCGTGGTATTCTCTATGTAGATGAGGTAAACTTACTCGATGACCACTTAGTAGATGTACTCTTAGACTCGGCTGCTGGTGGTTGGAACACTGTCGAAAGAGAAGGTATTTCCATTCGTCATCCTGCTAGGTTTGTTCTAGTAGGTTCGGGAAACCCAGAAGAAGGGGAATTACGTCCTCAACTTCTAGACCGTTTTGGAATGCACGCAGAAATTCATACGGTTAAAGAACCAGACTTAAGAGTGCAAATTGTGGAGCAAAGAGCCGAATTTGATGCTAATCCTCCAGCATTTTGTCAAAAATATCGCCAACAACAAGAAGAAATCCAAGAAAGGATTGTTAAGGCCCAGCAATTACTGCCTCAAGTAACTCTTGATTATGATTTACGAATTAAAATTTCCGAAATCTGTTCCGAATTGGATGTAGATGGGTTACGGGGTGATATCGTTACCAACCGTGCAGCCAAAGCACTCGCAGCTTTTGAAGGACGCACTGAAGTTACTATGGATGATATTCGTCGAGTAATTGTATTATCTCTGCGTCACCGTCTGAGAAAAGACCCTCTAGAATCTATCGACTCAGGTTATAAAGTAGAAAAATCTGTGGCTCGTGTTTTTGGCTTAGAAGCAGAAGAATAATTGATAATTGATAATTGATAATTGATAGTTGATAATTATTGTTTTACCTTTTAAGAAGATTCGACCTTTTGCCAAAGTAGATTAGTCCTCGACTTTATCTGCGTTTATCTGCGGATCATGTCCAAAGCAATAACCTATGCAAAAACTCTATTGTGTAAAAGATGAAACCAAAATATCTCTGTTTTTCTGATTCCTTTGGGTAAAGCGAGTAATTATCCATTATTAATTATCAATTACTAGTTCAAAAAATGAGAAATGACAAGAAAGGAGAGCCTTTAATCGAACTTAAAGGAATATCTAAAGCTTTTGGCAATAATATCATTTTAGACAATATAGATTTGACGATCTACAAAGGAGAGGCTCTAGTTATTATTGGCCCTTCTGGTACAGGAAAATCAACTATTTTACGGATTATTGCGGGATTATTACCCCCAGATATGGGAGAAATCTATATTAAAGGGCAAAAGCGCACAAGCTTGATTGAAGACAGAGAAGATCCCATCGCAATTAGTATGGTATTCCAACAAGCAGCCCTCTTTGATTCTCTCAGTGTGGAAGAAAATGTCGGTTTCTCCCTCTATCAGCACTCAAATTTATCACGGTCAGAAATCAGAGAGTTAGTAGCAGCTAAACTCGAAATGGTCGGATTAAAAAACACTGGGAATAACTATCCTTCCGAGTTATCAGGGGGAATGCGCAAAAGAGTCAGTTTTGCTCGTGCTGTAATCTCCAATCCTAAGGATAATAAAAGTAAACCAGAGGTTATCCTCTACGACGAGCCTACAGCAGGTTTAGATCCTATTGCCTCTACTGTAATTGAAGATTTGGTCAGGCAACTACAATGTGCCGATGAAGGTTGTGGAACTTATGTTATGGTGTCTCACCAAGAAAGTACGATTCGTCGTACTGCCGATCGCGTCATTTTTCTTTATGATGGCAATATTCAATGGGAAGGAAGTATTGAGGAGATAGATACTACAGATAATCCTCTAGTCAGACAGTTTTTTAGCGCTAGTATCGAAGGACCAATTCGAGTTATTGATCCAATTTAAAAAGCAGGAGAAAAGTCAATGAAATCGCGTAATATTCGGGAAGGTTCGGTAGGGTTATTAATTATTGCAGGAATAGCCTTGTTTGGAGGTATTACTCTCTGGTTACGAGGCATCAAATTTGGCGAGAGAACCTATGAAATTATTGCCGAATTTTCTGATGTCAATGGCATCCAAGTGGGAGATTCCGTAAGATATAGGGGGCTAAAAGTCGGCAGAATCAGTGGTATTAAGCCCGGAACCAACGGAGTGGATATAAGTATGGAAATTAAGTCCAAAGATCTCCTGATTCCGAAAGCAGCCACCATTCAAGCTAGTAGTTCAGGGTTAATTGGAGAAACCTTTGTTGATATTCAACCTCCTGCTGCACCCTTGAGTGCTGACGCTGAAAATATGAGTCCTACCAGCAAAAACTGTAACCCCGAAGAGATATTTTGTAAAGGCGATCGCGTTGAAGGTATATCAGGAATAACTCTTGATGACTTGATGCCTATCATGTACGAGTTAAGTGTGCGTTTTTCAGAGTATCCTGAACTATTCGATAATGCCAATGCAACAGCTAAAAATGCTTCCATTGCCGCCCTTGAAGTCGCCAAATTGACCAAAGATGTCTCTCTCTTATTAGATAAAGTGGAGCAAAAATTAGATGATTTTACTGACGCAGCTAACGCCATAACTAAAGTAACTAATAGTACTGCTGGTCAAATTGAGACAACGGCTCAAAAATATCAAGCCACGGCGGAGCAATTAACCCAATTGGCTCAGAATGCCAACGAATTAGTTACAGAAAACAGAACCAATTTAGTGAGTACCCTTAATAATGTTAGTAGTATTAGCCAAAGTCTCCAAGTTTTGGTAACTAGACTAGATAATACTCTGGCAACTACAGATACTCAAGAGTTTATGGCAAATTTAGAGACTCTCACTGCCAATGCTGCTACTATTGCTGCTAATTTAAAAGATATATCGGAAACTTTTAGTAGTGAAACTAGTCTAATCACCCTACAACAAACTTTAGATTCTGCGAGAGTGACCTTTGCTAATGCTCAGAAAATCACTGCTGATTTAGAAGAAATCACAGGAGATCCTGATTTTAGAAATAATGTACGAAGGTTAATCGATGGACTCAGTAATTTAGTTTCTGCTGTAGAAAAATTAGAGCAAGAAGTAGATTCCAATATTAGTCTCAAATCTGGAGTAAATAAGACTCATCAGCCCTAAATTCAGCTATTTATCTCTGGTATACGGAGTTTTTCCAAACATCTTTCTTTTGATATTTTCTCTGATGTAACTTAATTAGAATAGGTTTAACGGTTCTCACTAAATTTTTCCAAGAAATTTCGCTATTGGGTAAAAATTCCCCTAATTCACGAAGCGCATTTTCTGCTTCTTGTAATTCTTGGCTAACTTTATCTAGCTCCATTGTTAGGGGAGATGAGTCCCTTAACAAATCTTGCTGTACGGCAGCAATAGCCTCTCGAACTACTCTAGTAATTTTGATGCTGAATTCAGATTTTCCTTTAAATTTTTGTTGATTTAAGCCTTTGTGAGAAGAAGCATAAAGAGGTGGCAAACGATTAAGAGCATAACTTGCTACTTCAACATGATTAATAAATTTAACAGTATTTTTGGGGTAACGTTTGAGTTGTTTTTCAATTTCTTCTGCTACCAAGTCTTCCATAACATTTTTACTAATATGTTTGCCTTGTGAGATGTCCATAATTTTCTTATTATCTTAGAAGGAAAATTGTTTTGCTCTGTAAATAGAACTAGAAGTTTGGTTGTACTTATAATCTATATATACCCAAATTCTGGGTTAATAACTACAATTTAGGTTTCAAAAAAGTAGTAATTTATCAAAAATTGATTTAATGGTATTCAGAAAGGCTCAGAACTTTATTTAATCCTTAAAATCTATACTGAAACTAGAGTTTTTACGTAGATTACTAACTAGCCAAAACTTACCCTTAAGAAGGTTGCGATCGCAATAAAGGAAAAAACGGTAAGCCAGTGATTTGGATTCATTAACATCATAAAAACATCATAAAATTGAATTGAAAATCATTAGAGATGAGAGGAAAAACATAATGAAATATATTTGCTCAGTTTGTGGCTACGAATACGACCCAGAAGAAGGGGATCCAGATAACGATATTGAACCAGGGACAGCCTTTGAAGATTTACCAGAAGATTGGACTTGCCCTGCCTGTGGGGCGGAGAAATCAGATTTTGAACCAGCAGAATAGTTTAGCTTGGCGGTTGAAACCACACGAAAATCGCTTCGCACCCTTCACCGAACATGGTATGAAGTAAACCTGAAAACCCTGGTCCTCAGCTAAACAAGGGAAATCCGCCTAGGCGATCGCTGTTTCTACTAGTTCCAATTCAGGAAAGCTTAATACAGCGACAGCAGCTTGAGTAATAGTATAGTTGTCTTTAAATCCTACATCTGTACCTGCAACATAGTGTACTTGACCCAAACAATCTTGAGTAATAACTTGATTTCTCAGTTTTTCTTGAATTTCCTTGGCTTCTGCTACGGTTTCAACATTTATCATTGACCGCCTAATAAATTCTCGATTTTGATAATTTTACGGTTAGAGATAATTAAAGCTATTGGCTGTTAGCTAATAGCTTTAAATTTGAGGAACTTTCTGAAAGCTCCATGGTACAATTCCAGCAACGCCTTCTCTTCTTTCTAAAAAGATGAACCAGACTCCAAAAATCCGACCTAGACGTAGGCGGGGTATCATACTCACTGCTCAAGGATGGGAAAAATTGCTGTGGGCTAAATCCGATGCCGAATATGAGGATAACTCCGGCCACCGCTATACACTGGAAGCTTTGAGTGAGTTGACCGGTTTGGATCCCAACACCCTCTCAAAAGTCTGGAGTCAGTCAACTCCAGTAGACAAAAAAACTCTTTTATCTTGTTTTGCTGCGTTTAACTTAACTCTGACTCCCACTGATTATTACCACCCAGAAGTGGTGTCCGAGAAGAGAGAACAGCCAGAGCCGAGGGAACTAGAACCCCATTTCCAGCCTGAAGTACCAGGAGGTCAAATGGCGGTCAATTCTCCCTTTTATGTAGAGCGCGAGCCCATCGAAACAAAATGTTCCCAAACTATCAGACAACCAGGGTCACTAATTCGCATCAAAGCAGCTAAAGGAAGTGGGAAAAGTTCTCTGATGGCAAGGATTCTAGCTCAAGCAGCTCAGTCAGGAGGGCGGACTTTAGCTGTGAACTTTCAGCTGGCCGATACAGCTATTTTCCAAAACTTAGATACTTTCTTAAAGTGGTTCTCTAACTATGTCACTCTCAAATTAAGACTACCTAACCGCTTAGAAGAGCATTGGAGTGATTTTTTAGGCAGCAAGCTAAGTTGCAGTGCTTATTTTGAAAATTACTTACTGCCGTCAATTCAAAAACCTTTGGTGCTAGGGTTAGATGAAGTAGATCGCCTTTTTAACTATCCAGCTATAGCAGAGGACTTTTTCGGACTGTTACGCAGCTGGCATGAAGAAGGGAAAAATCTAGAGATTTGGCAGAGACTGCGCTTAATCATCGTACACTCCACAGAAGTTTATATCCCCCTCAATGTCAACAAATCCCCCTTCAATGTTGGCTTGCCCATTTATTTGCCCGCTCTAAGAGAGGAGCAAGTGCAAGATTTGGCAAGTCGATATCAACTAAATTGGTCCCCAGAGCAGGTGCAGAAACTGATGACCATAGTAGGGGGCAGTCCCTATCTAGTTCAGATGGCTCTCTATCACATTCAGCAGCAGCAACTAACCCTCGAACAGCTAGAGCAAATTTCTGCTGATTACCCCGCTATTTATCGAGACCACTTGCAACAACAAATGTGGAGCCTCAACCAGAATCGCGAACTCAAAGCAGCCTTTGCCCAGGTAGTTAATAGTGATGACCCTGTGGAGTTAGACATGGTAAAGGCTTTCAAATTAGAGAGTATTGGTTTAATCAGTCTCCAAGGAAAGCAAGCGGTTTCCAGTTGCCTACTCTACAAGCGCTGCTTTTTTCAGCAGTCTTGACAGTAAGGAAAATATATTGAGAAGGGGAAAGAAATTCCGATAAAGTTCGGCAGTAGACCCTGGGGAATCTTCAAATCTTGCTCCTCTCTTCAGAAGATTAAGTTTAAATTCTGGGTTGAGCCCGCAGTTATTCCCCAGTATAGCTTTTTCTAGGTAGGCACCACTGAAGTTGGCATCACTGAGGTCGGCATGTCTTTGGGCTGTAACTCTTACAAGTGCGTCAACTCTCACAGAAGGCATAGCTGTTTTGCAAGAGGAGCGGGAAATCGATGTAGTACTTTTAGATCTCTCCTTACCGGATGAATATGGCCTAGAGACTTTCCGCCAACTTCATTCTCGATTTCCCATTTTACCCATCGTCGTCCTGACTGGCAATAGCGATGAGCGGGTGGCAATGGAAGCTCTCTCTGAAGGAGCGCAGGATTACCTAGTCAAAGGAGAATTTAGTGGCAGATTATTAGTTAGGTCGATGCAATACGCAGTGGAGCGCCAGCGCCAGCGTCGGGAGCAGCAACAACAGAGACAAGAACTCTCACAAACCCTGGAAGTGCTCCAAGCTACTCAAGCCGAATTAGTCATCGAAAATGCACTGCTAAAAAAGCAAGGACAATCAGATGACTATCAATATCAAATTGGGGGCAGTCTGCCTGGAGATGCCCTCAGTTATGTAGTTCGT
>JASJEK010000219.1 GCA_030064915.1 Xenococcaceae cyanobacterium MO_234.B1 | reverse complement strand
AGTGAACCCTAACTATCAGTAGCTTTATTTTGGGGAATTGGTATAACCCCATTCGGCAAAAATCTCTTTGATTCTGGTTATGGCTTCATCTGCTGCTGCTTCAGGAGTAACATTATCAAGTACAATTTTCTCTAGACTACGACCCCAGACATTATCTTTGAGAATTAAGCTATAAGCCGGACTCTTAGCTGGGTAAATCGGGCGAATTTTACTTTTGGTTAGGGTTTTTGTGACTTCAGAAGTATGAGGATCTTCAGGATTAGTCCAGTAGGAGTCTTTATAAGCAGACTTATGAGCAGGGGAGTGTCTTCCTGACTCTTTAAGAAAAGTATTGATGGTTTCTGGCTGGATGATATAAGAGAGAAAGTCTTTGGCTAGTTCTGGATTAGCTGCATCATTAAAAATAACCGCTTGTTCCACTAAAAAAATATGACGCATGGGTTCGCCATTGGGTTTATTCGGTAATTCAACAATTCCTAACTTATTACGATAAACATCAGGATCATTGCGTAGTGCAGCAGGAATAGAAAGAGTAGCATTAGTAGTTGTTAAGATTTCTCGATTGATAAACTGATGATTATTGGCAGCATTATTCCAATCCACTGCATCTTTAGGGGTATATCCTTGTAAATAAAACTTTGTGTACCAATCCAAACATTGAATAATTCCTTGACGTACTTGAGGCTCATCTACTAACAAATTTCCCTCAGAATCTACAATTTTGACATTGTATGCTTCAAGGACATGTTCAAAAGCTTGATAAGTATCTCCCGCTTCCACAGACATTGGTAAACCTATGGGATAAATATCTTGTTGATATTTGGTTCTTAAGTCCTCTCCCACATCTAACCAAAATTGCCAAAAAGCGTTCCAGTCTTGGGGAATATCTGCTTCGGTACGACCTGTCTTTTCTAACAAATCTTTCCAATAGTAGATGTGGAGTGCTGCTCGATGAACAGGGACTGCGTAGTAACTACTTTTTTTTGCAACATTATTATAGTAATAAGCAGTTTCTAATGCTCCACGGTCGTAAGTTTCTTTTACTGGCTCAATGACATCTGTAACATCAACTAATTGCCCTTGCCATGCCAAACTGGGGTTTAGAGTACTTTCTGCCTTAAAACTCATAAAGATATCAGGCACTACACCACCTTGTAAAAACCTTTGAGGCTTTTCTGAGCGTTTGTCTAAAGTGTAAAAATTAATTTGCACTTTGTTCCCAGTTTTTTGCTCCCATTTTTTGATCAGTTTTTTTAAAGCATCATCTTCTTCGGGATTATAGCCCTTGTCCCACCATAAGTTTAAAGTATTATTTTTGGGCTCTGTATTATTTTTGGGCTCTGTTGTAGCTTTGTTACTCAGATTTTCTGTGGATTCTGATGTTGAGGTTAGCTGTTCTGAGGGAAAAACATTACTACAAGCAACAGTTAAGAAAAATACAGCACAAAATATAAAAATATATCTTATATATTTATTCATTAGATACCTCGAACCATTTTGAAAGAGCAATAGTGGGTTAGAAAAAATTAAAGCCCTTTAAGTGAACCCTAACTATGAATTATTGAGTCAAAATGTTTTTTTATCATTTCTTAATAATATTGACGAAACCTCCCCCCTACAGCCCCTTGCATAGAAGGGGAGAGACGAGGATTACTTTTCTAGAAGCTCAAGATACACTTTTAAAAACGGATTTGATATCAGAAAAGTTTTTAAAATAAAATATTTCATTGACAATAGTAATGTATGGGATTTCCCAGCATATTGTTAAGATTAACTGGTGTCTCTCCTGTCATGTAAGAAATTACTTTTTTCCGTTGAATAATGCTGCGATCGGGCATAATTGTCCCATCAGGTAAAATGGCATTGCTTAAATCTGCACCAGCAAGACTCACATATCTTAAATCAGCAAACCGTAAGTTAGCATAAGCCAACTCTGCACCTCTGAGGTCTGCGCCTTGTAAATTTGCCCCAGATAAATTAGCTTTGTATAAATTAGCAACCGTCAAATCTGCACGGGAAAGATTAGTATTAATCAGTTGCGCTTCAGTTAAATCAACTCCTTCGAGGATCGAGATACTAAGATCGGCATTACTAAGATTAATTTCTTTGAGATATTCCCAACTTAAATCGCGATCGCGCAATACTATATTTTCAAAGTTTCGCTTTCCTTTTGCGTACTTTTTTAGTAACTCTTGAGTCTCCATGATTCTTATTTCCTAACTAATTTTTAAGCTCTCAATACAATTAGATATATGGTTAGATATATGGTATGTCTGAAAAAAAAAATGCAATTAGATATATCTGACAAATACTGTTCCTGTGGGAGTAGTACCATCAGTTTTCCAAAGTTGTCTTTTATTTGTTCCGAGATCAACCGTAAAAAATAGATTGCCATCAACTTCTACAGCATGAAAATTGGTTACCTTAGAACCTAGCTGGGTTTTCTGAGAACTGTGTTGATTTTTCATCCTAAGTTATCTCGGTTTATGGGAACTTAACCTAGAGACTACATGAAGATCGAGAAGAACTAGAGATGATTATTATTGACAGTAATACTTTCTTTTACTGTTCTTCAAGAAATGAGCTAGAATGATTGAGCTTAAAATATTGATAGGTAATTCGGGAAATTTTTTGAATTAACGTCCTACCTTGAGGATCGTTGTGAGGACGCTTGGCAAAAACAGCAGCAACATAGCGTTTCCCATTAGGCATATCAATAATACCCACATCTCCTAATACTGAACCAATATCCCCTGTTTTATGGGCAATAGTCGCTCCTTTCTCTAAACCTTGAGGGAGTAGAGTATTAGTCCGAATATTACTCATAATTTCTAACATGCGATCGCGAGAACGCAAAGAAACCAATTCTCCTCGTTCGATTTTGATCAGCAACTTACCCAAGTCTTCAGCACTAGTAGTATTTGTCCCTTCAAGATCCGGTAAAGGATTACGAAGTGTCGTGACATTTAAGCCCCAGTCAGCAAAGCGTTGATTAAGTTTTTCTTGTCCTCCCAGACGATGGATAATCATATTAGTCGCTGTATTGTCGCTTGTCACCATCATCTGAGTAGCAGTATGTAAAGCACTATATTTACTTCCTGTTTTTTGATATTGCATTCCTCCTGAACCACCAGCTTTAAGTTCTTCTGTCATTGTTAGCTTTTCTTCTAGATCAATTTTTCCTGCGTCAACATCTTGAAAAAAAGCAATCAGAACTGGTAATTTGATGGTGCTAGCAGCAGCAATAGAATCCGAACCTTGAAGACTGGCATAATTTTTTTGATCGAGATCGACAATAAATACCTCTGCTTGTAGTTTGGGATATTGAGCAACCACGTTTTGTAGCTTAGTTTCGAGGTTGCCTAATTGTTGACCTAAAGTAACCACAGAAAACATTTTTTCTAGTTGCTGCTGATTTTCGGCTGTGTTTTCAGAAATGACTGGGTCTTGGGGATCAATCGAACTATTGAGAGAATTGGCAATAGAAATGGCTGAACCTAAAATCGTACTAATCCCAACCGTAATAACCACCAGACGTAGCACAATTTTTAAAGGAGTGGGAATAATCCGAACCGGTTTTTTACTCCGTCTTTTCCGTCTTCGCTGTTGCACAATTCTCTGTTTTTGAGGTGTTGGTTTTTGAGATGTTGGTTTTTGAGGTGTTGGTTTTTGAGGTGTTGATGGAGAATTGGGACTAGCAGCAGTACCTTGACTGTCAAGATTAGTACTAGTAGGGCTTTGTTTTCTAGTTTTTCTGGCAGATGGAGGCTTATTAAAAGGAAATAGTCTGATATTAGATTTTTTAGCCGAAGAAGTCGCTTTTTTGCCCTTTGGCTGCCCTTGCTTCTGGTTTAATAGGGAGGAAGAATGGCTAGACTTTGCTTTTCGATTCACATTCTGATTCCTTTGCTAAATAGTAATAACCGATTCAAAGAATCTAGTTATCATTGAGAATTGCTCATCGCCCACTTAATCTGGCGGAGTATTCCTCGCAACATAGATACTTCGTCCTGGTTTAAGTTAGCCTTGTTATACAAACGGCGAAACTTCTCCATGCGAGCTTTTACAGTGTGGGGATAAAGATAACCAATATCTAACAATACAGTTTCCAAATCCTGATAATAGGCTTCTAGGGCTTCTATCGGGGCATTAATTACTGTATCTGATTTATCTCCCTGTAAATTACCATAGTTTTGAGAATTGTCAATCTCTTGCGATAATGAAGCTTGATAAAGTTCATAGGCACATATAGCCACTGCTTGGGCTAAATTGAGAGAAGGATATACACCAGAAGAGGGAATACGAACAAATCTTTGCCCATAGTTTAACTCCTGATTGCTCAATCCTCTTGCTTCTGAACCAAAAATTAAAGCTGAATTTAACTTTTCCCCCAATAACCAAGGAAGTGCAGTACGGGGAGATTCTAATTTAGTCGGAATTCCCCGAGTTCGAGCCGTAGTTGCGATCGCCCTTTGGCATCCTTCCAGTGCCACAGCTAAACTATCCACTACTAAAGACTTTTCTAGAACATCTCTAGCGTGTACTGCCATTCTTATAGCTTCTTTACTCAGGCGATCGCATTGGGGATTGACTAAGACTAACTCGGTTAATCCCATATTCTTCATCACTCTGGCGATCGAACCAACATTTAATGCCCCTGCTGGCTCTACTAAAACAATTCTGATGCCCATGATTTAAACCTCTGGCACAAGTACCATAAACCTTTTGACACTTTCGCCGTTAAATTAGCGTGCGAGTGGGAAGCCCCGCGCTAAGAGCGTAGCATGAGCGTCGGGACGGGGCGTTTAAAGTGCTGAAATAAATTCAGCACTTTAAACGCCCCGTAAACGTAAAAGTCTATTGGGAAGTCGAGTGCGTAGAAGTTTTTTCTAATCTCTACAAAAACAGGGGCTGGGCGTGTACCTCTGTATAAAACGCCGTAGTGCTCTGTCAACATTAAAATGAGGGATAACTACCGTAGGTCACTCCGAACTCACAATTACTATTCCCCTGCATGATAAGAACTCCGTACTAATGGTGCAGAACGAACATGGGAAAATCCTAGAGAATCAGCAATTTCACCAATACGAGTAAATTCTTCTGGTGTCCAGTATTTTTGTACAGGTAGATGAGCTAGAGAAGGACGCATATACTGACCAATAGTAATGCGATCGCAATTAATAGCTCTCAAATCTTTCATCGTTTCAATGATTTCGGCTTCGGTTTCTCCTAATCCCAACATTAAGCCTGATTTAGTGGGAATTGTCGGATCAAATTCTTTTACCAAACGCAGAACATTAAGAGAGCGATCATATTTTGCACCTCTCCTTACTGGTGCTTGCAAACGCTTTACTGTTTCTAGATTGTGGTTATAGCAAGCTGGTTTACTAGCTACTACTGTAGCAACCCTTTCTCTTTGTGCTGTTGCTGCTTCCTTTCCACTCCAAAAGTCAGGGGTTAAAACTTCAATATCAGTATCAGGGTTGATCTCTCTAATGGTTTCCATCACTTTAACAAACCATCCTGCACCACTATCCCTTAAATCATCGCGAGCCACAGAAGTAAGAACTACATAGCGCAAACCCAATAACTTAACCGCTTCAGCAACTTTATGGGGTTCTTCTGCATCTAGACCAGTGGGAGCGTAACCCTTATCTACATTACAGAATGCACAAGCACGAGTACAGATATGACCCATTAGCAAAAAGGTTGCAGTTTTATTAGCGTAACATTCTCCTCGATTGGGACACCTCCCTTCTTCGCAAATAGTATGAATATTTCGTTGCTTGATAATTTTTTGGACTGTAGAAATTTCACTAGCTTTACCAATAGAACTTTTAAGCCAAGATGGAAGAGATTGAATTTCATCACGCCATTGAGCTTGTGCAGATTTTTGAGACTGGATAAGATTCATTTTGAATAGTGATAGATTAGGTTTCACAATAAAAAGAAAACAATCAATGAGATTTTGAGTCCCTATATTGTTATTTTGACAGTGAGAAAGGGAATTCTAGGAAATGTAAATAAACTAAGTAGATAAGCAACAGTATATAAATCTGGCTGATCTTCCTTCAAGGAAGTTAATTAATAAGGAGTTAATTGTGTCCAATCATAAAATTTTGGTGATCGACGACAGTAAAGTGATCAGAATGAGAGTGAAAGATATGTTACCCGAGGGTAACTTTGAAGTCATTGAAGCCAAAGATGGTTTAGAAGGATTCAGACTTATCAGAGAGGAAAACCCAAATCTGATTATGTTAGATTTTCTTTTACCCAAAATGAGTGGTTGGGAAGTATATCAAGAAATCCAAAAGCAGCAGCGACTGAGAGCGATTCCTCTAGTACTAATGTCTGGGAGGAAAGAAGAAGTAACCGATAAACTTAGGGAGCCTTTTGAATATTTTGCTTTTGTGGAAAAGCCTTTTGATCGCGAGCAATTAGTAGAGGCGATTCGAGAAGCGATGATGAAGGCTAAGAAACAACCACAAATTCTCGATAATGGAGATTCTGGAGCTTTATCTGATGGCAGTGTCGATACATCTGCTATGGAAGCAGAAATTCAGGCTCTTAAAACCAAAGTTGCCAAAATGGAACAAGATATGGAGCAAATGAGAAAACAAATCGGCCAATTGGTTAACTATCTCAAACAAAAACTTAAATAAATAGCGATCGCCTTTTTGCTATTGCCATCTCCCACAGTTTAGCTGGTAATTTGGGGTTATTTGGCTTCGAGGTAGGCTCTCAAATCGAAGAACGCCTACAACAATAACTTCATGGTTTAGTCTAGGGTACATTGTCAATATATTGGTTCTGGTCAGAATCCATGGGTATTAACATCCCCCCCAGCCCTCATCAATGTCATTGTCAGTTGTGCCAACAATGACATTTTATAAGCTGAGATAACCGATCAGTTTATATACTAGTTTGGCTGCGGTAAACTGGGAAACTACAGAGTCCGACAGAGGTGCTAATTCCATCACATCACAACCAATTACTTGATGATTAACAAAAATTTCCTTTAAAAATTGGGTCAACTCGTACCAATTTAATCCTCCTGGTTCTGGTGTACCCACTCCAGGTAATAAGCTAGGGTCGAGTCCATCAAGATCAATAGAAATAAAGACTTTTTCTGTAGTAATTTTGGCAAGGGCTTTTTTAATCCAGTCCCGATCATAATAGATATCTCTTGCCCAGATTACGGGAATTTGTTGTGCTTTAATTAACTCTGCTTCTTCGCGACAGATACTCCGAATTCCCACAGGGAGAGTGGGTAAACCCATATCTAGCACTCGACGCATTACACAAGCATGATTGTAAATTGAACCTTCATAACTATGGCGCATATCCCCATGAGCGTCGATTTGAACTACAGTAAAAGACTCACTTAGTAACTGATGATAAGCTCTAACTACCCCCTCGGTAATAGCGTGTTCTCCTCCCAACGCAATGACAAATTTACCATCTTGGAGCAAGTCAGATACAGTTTTTGTGGTAACTTCTAACATCTCCTCTGCTGTTAGATTGGGTTTTTTTCTCGTATCTGAGATCGCATCATGGGTATAAATTCCTGTTATCAGACAGGTTTCCTGTTGGAGTTCATCATCATAGGCTTCTAGTTGATTAGAAGCTTCTATAATTGCAGCAGGACCATGTTCACATCCCTTACGATAAGTAGTAGTAGCCTCGTAAGGGATGGGCAAAATTACCGCTTTAGCTTCAGTGTAGGTAGTTTGGGCTTCTGAACCGATAAATTGTTTGGGATTCATCTTGATGTAAATTACTTAGAGGATATCTGAAAAGTAATATCGGCTAAATTTATCATGATCATGATTTTTGCCCCCCTAGCCCCTCAACTTTGGGATAAAAGATGTAAAAGTCCCCCAGGATTGGGGGAAACACGGGGGCTGTAATGTAGCTAATTAGACTTCTCAGACAACCTCTAAGGAGCAGCTAATAACAAAATCTTCTCTAACAACCAAGGAAAAATACGCTGACACCACAAGGCTAAATGACTTTGCCATCCTACCAAAATTTCGGATGAGTCTTTTTCTATTCCTCTAATTAATCCTTGGGCAACTTTTTCAGGAGTCATCGGCATTACCCACCGAAATAGTTTTAAGTCTCTAACCATATCCGTATCTGTTAGGGATGGGAGAAGGGCGATCGCTTTAACATTATAAGGATCTAATTCAGTGCGTAAAGCTTGAGTAAATCCCACGATAGCAAATTTAGTGGCTGAGTAAGTAGCCATAGTTGGAGCTGCCACTTTACCCATGAGGCTAGAAACATTAACGATTATTCCTTGTCTTTCGGCTGTCATCCGTCGAGCCATCAAGCGGGTAATCGTCATCATGCCCAATAGATTAAGGGATATTTCTTCTTCGACTTTTTGCTGTTTCGATTGTAAGAAAGGAGCTTGGTGCGCTACGCCAGCACAGTTAACCAGTATATGAATGGGTGCATAGGTGCGCCAAGCCTGAGCGATCGCAATATTAATCGAAACTGACTTGGTTAAATCTACCGCTAAAGTAATTACTTCTACATCTAATGCTTGGATTTCGGCAGCTACTTCAGCTAACTTTTGACGATCTCTGGCTAATAGTAACAATCGCTTAATACCTTGTCTGGCTAATTCAAGGGCGATTGCTTTGCCAATGCCACGGGAAGCCCCAGTAATCAGGGCTGTTTTACCTACTATTTTCATAATCAAATACCTCTCCCATTGGGATAATTGCACGGCATTGTCTAGATGCTTTTTGGCAGTGCAGTAATTCAAATGATTAAAAACTTCAATTTAGGCAAGTATTGAGCAAGTGACTGTCAAGCAAAACTTCCAAGCTTGCTTTCTTTAGTTATTAAAACTGGTTGATTTTCTTTCTGAATCTACCTAAGGGATTAATAAGGATTTCTGTTCATGTTCATAGGGTTGCCAACGATTAACTCATCATGTCTTAGTAACTCAAAAGTTCCTCGATTGAAAAGTAGCCAAGATAGATAGGTAACTAAGGTGTTTCATGATTTAAGTCTCCTCGCTCTAAAAAAAAATATTGGCGAAGTCAGAGGAAGCTTCGTCGTCCAACGGCGGAGTCTCTCTGACAAGAGCAACAACTTATGGATACCTTAGCAATGGGAGCGCTAGAATTGCAACATTTTTTAATTAAGTTTTGTTAAATAAGCTTGACTTTTTCTCATAAAAGTAGTGAAAAGTTTTGACCATAGGCATCTGAGGTGAGTTGGGTGCAAGATTCGTTGATCTCACAGGCGGTGTAGTAATCTATCAACACGGTAGGTTCATCTACTTATCTTCACCGTCAAAGCTTGTAAAACAAGGGTTATACGTATGTCCCGATTTTGTCACACTTGCTGTCTTATTATGAGCCTGTAGACTCAGGTTTCATTCTAGGAGGTTCAGCAATGCGTCCCCATCTGCTCATCTCTGCTGTAGTAGCTACCCTGCTACTAAGCCAACCTGGTGCTTTGGCACAGGCTTTAACAACAGAGGTGCAGTCAAACTTAAGTGAATTGGCAACTATCTCGGTTCCCCAAGATACTCGTCGGTATGAGGAACAAAATTCCAATGCTTTTGAGTGGAAAGAACAGCTCCAGCAACTACAAATAACTACTTCTCAACTATTGGAGCAAGTTGTTCCCACTGAATCTGTTAGTAATCTTAAAACTGATTTCCCATCTAAGCTAGGGGATTTGGCAACGGCTGTAAACTTTACCAAGTTACAGCAAGATGTGGTTTCTAACATCAACAATAGTCTAGGCACTGCTCAAGAATGGAGTAAGAATCTGACTGCTGGTACTAAAGACAAGCTAGGTGATTTTCAAGAATGGAGTACAAACCTGGCTACTTATCCCAAAGACAAGCTAATCAGCTTGCAGGAATGGGCTACGGGGTTATCCTCTAATCTCAGTGCCAATTTACAGAACCTTCAGGAATGGGGTACAGGTTTAGTCGCCAACCTCAGAACCGATATGTCCACCCTATCGGAGGAACTCAATCAGATTCAACAGGATGTAGAGACGGGAGCGAATCCTCAGGAACTGACTGCAATTCAAAAGGCTGAACAGATGGCAGCTACCCTATCGGAGGAACTCAATCAGATTCAACAGGATGTAGAGACAGGAGCGACTCCCCAGGAATTGGCTACAATTCAAAAAGCTGAACAGATGGCAGCTATCCTATCAGAGACACTCAATCAGATTCAACAGAATGTAGAAACGGAGGCAACTCCCCAGGAGTTGGCTACAATTCAAAAAGCTGAACAGATGACATCCATTGTGTCAGAAGAACTGAGTGAGATGCAAAAAGCTGCAGAAACAACAGCTACTCTATCGGAGGAGCTGAACGAGCTTCAAGAGGTTGTAGCAGCGACGGAGAAAGTTGCAGATGCAGTTGCTGTTTCCGAAACTGAACCTCAGGCTGAAGAACTAAAGGAGCTTCCAGAGGCTGTAACAGCTACCGAGGAAGTTGCAGATGCAAGTGCTGTCCCCGAAACTGAACCTCAAGCTGAAGAACTAAATGAGCTTCCAGAGGCTGTAACAGCTACCGAGGAAGTTGCAGATGCAGTTGCTGTCTCCGAAGCTGAACCTCAAGCTGAGGAACTAAAGGAGCTTCCAGAGGCTGTAGCAGCGACTGAAGAAGTTGCAGATGCAAGTGCTGTCTCCGAAACTGAAACCCAAGCTGTTGCGGAAACAGAGACAGCCAAGGCAGAAATCCCCATTAGTGAAAAGGCTGAAAATTTAGAGGATTTGGCTGAGTTAAAGGCTATTCCATCTGAAGAAATTGTCAGGCTCGGGGAAATTGTAGAGACTAGCAAGGAATCTACCGACAGCGATCTACAATCATAATCTTCTCGCTCTTTTGTCGAAGAAGAAACTTTGCTCAATTAGCATCGCGAGTGGGAAGCCCCATATCTGTAGCCCAGGGCTGTTTCATTCTGGGTTAAGCTAGAGGGGGAGCAAGGAAGCAGGGAGCAAGAGGGGGATTTTCGCCAAATACTCGGAATTTTGACCGCGGAATGCGGTCGGGGAAGGGGGCTTGTTAGAGCTTTGCGGGAGCTTGCATCCCGCAACTCCTCTAACTTCGTTAATTTTATGTTTATGAATCCGACAGTTAACTGTTTGTTCTAGCCCCCCGCGCAATGGAGCTTCTATTACCCCGTGCCTTAAGGTTCATATCCATAGATTAAAGATTA
>JASJEK010000218.1 GCA_030064915.1 Xenococcaceae cyanobacterium MO_234.B1 | reverse complement strand
TGCCGATTTTAGATAAAAGATTGCGCGATTATTGATTTTATGATTTGATGATTTTGGATTATCCCCATAGTTGAAACTAGGGGCCTGATTTTTAATTCCTATTCGTAAATCCAAAATCCAAAATGGGTCACAGCCCCTTGACTTTTCTGGTTTGATGTTTTGCTTCCCACAGTTGATTGTAGTTTGTTGAAGTCCCCCAGGATTGGGGGATTTAGGGGGCTTAAATGTATAAAATTAGACTTCTCAGACAACCTCTAATTGATGAGGATATTTCCCCCTCTTGTGCTAGTTATTTGTGTGAGCAACTTTTAATAGATGATCGCTTCGATAATCTTTAATCTCATGAATGGGTAGTAATTTCATTAAGAGCATTATTGATAATATCTTCTTCTACACCATGACGTTTAAGACTTTCTATTAATTCCCACAAAGGATCATTTTCTAGTTTTTCTAAATCTTTTCTTAAACCTTGTCCAATATAAGTTCTCATTAAAGGTTGATAACCAGAAAAGCCCAACACCGGTGCGATTTTTTTTAAGTCTTCAACTACATCTTCAGGAATACGAAGGGTAATACTTTTCATTGGGCGATCTTTTCTTAATCTTTGTTTTAAAGTCTCAATTTTCATAAATTATGCGTTCTTGACGAGTAGCTTTACGGGCGGAAATAATTCTAATCTGGTCATTCTCTTGTTGAATATGAACGACGAACAAGAGACAATTTTGTCGATCCATTCCGATAATGGCATCTCTGGCTTCATCATTACGACTGGCATCGACTACTACTAAAAAGGGATCGAAAAAAGCTTCGACTGCTTGCTCAAATGTAATCCCCTTATGTTTTAATGGGTTTTGCTTTGCCTTGTCGTCATTCCAGATAAAAGTAATACCATTGAGGATGAATTGTCGATCCATCTTCTCTATGATAGGGCATTTCGTATTTACATTGTCAATACATGATTCTCTCACAAAAATAGCCCTCAACCTTTTTAATAAACGATGACCCCCTGAAACCTCAAACAATCTTAACTACAAAAAAAGCTCGCCTCCTGTTTGAGAAGTGCGATCGCGCTGAAATAAAATTACAGATGAGGATGGCTAAGTTAAAAAAGTTGAAGAAGAAACAAATAGCGATCGCAACAAGCAATTGACTCCGCTACTTTGTAGAGAAATTAATCTGCGCTCTCCAAATCCAATTTTTTTTGTTTGAGAACCGTATGTTTGGCGATCGCTTCAAAATCGCGGTCTTGATGGTAGAGGGTTAAATTATTTTCCATAGCGATAATAGCGATCGCACAATCAATATTGCTGCGAACAGTTATTCCCTGGCGACGGAGTTCAAAATACAGTCTAGCGACATTCTCCCAAATGGAATTATAGTCAGGCTTTTTATAATTTTGAACTGCTAAATAAGAACTCATTTTTGCCCACTCCATCTCGTCTTTGCATCCTTGCAAAAGTTCCATCTTTGTAAAGATAGGCAAATAGTAGTTTCTATCGGCAATTATTTCTTTTAATTTAGCTGCTTTGACTTGAGATTTATCTCTTAGTACCTCGATCCAAATTGAAGTATCAATCAATAACATAACGATTCTTTCTGACTTTATCGGTACTAAAGCCTTCGGCGAACTCAATCTCTCCTGCTAAGTCTAAAAGGTCTTTTTTCCGATTTCTTTCCACCAACTCTGTTAGAGCAAAATTAATCAATTCTTTTTTTGTTCTCAAGCCAGTAATGGCAAAGGCTTCTTCCACTAAGCGATCGTCTAAATCGATATTAGTTCTCATAATTTAGTTATGTACATTATACAGAAAATTATACACAATATACACTAAAAATTAATAACCGATTGAGCAACGATCGCATATTAATCCCTCTTTTGTCACTAAAGGGATTTTTGACGAATTCACGTTATTCTAGCTCACTAAAAATCAAGGGTTTGACCTCAAAATGACAAAAGAGGGTTAATACCAATTCTCAAAAATAGCGAGATACTTAAATTTAGGCAGAGGGCAGGAGGCAGAAGGCAGAAGTTAGGAATCACATAGGTTTTGAGGTTTTAATTTATGAGGATAGATTCTTTTATGTCTCCAGTTACTTTTGAGAACTGGTATAAGCTTCCTCAAATCAAATTTGACAGACTACTAGTCTCTATCCTCCCAACCTCTGTTGTTTTACTTTCTCCTCCTCGGAAAGTAGTTGTATTTTCCGCTGAAAGACCAATTCCACCTATTTGACCACCAGCATTAACTGTTGTTTGATTTTCCCAACTACTGTCAACTTGCGAAGTAAAATTAGCACTCTGCTCGCTTCCAATAGATGTTGATGTACCTAAAGAAACTTGAGACTCTGTTGTAAATGTATTGTTATAGGTAGTTATCGAGCCGACGGTCTTTATTCTAGTTAAATTTCCAGTACCGTCATTTACAATTGGATTGCTTTGATCTAAGTTGAATTGAGGTTCACTTTCTGTTGTAGATATAACCTCTGCCTGAGTTACTGCAAAGTTGACTCCACTAAGATCGAGATTAGACTCGGTAGCTCCTTTGCTTTGAGCAAATTTTTCAGTCCATTCTTCAATAAATGGAACAATGGTTTCAACCGATGTATTTAGATTGGGGAAGAGTGCCTGTTTTTCAGATTCGCTGACAAAAACTAAATCTTGACTATCGATCGCATTGTCGAGCTGAGTATTTTTAACAGTAGCGATAGTTTTAAAATCAGTGTTGGCAGAATCTTTTGCTGTGATTATTGTGTCGGAGTTTTGAGTGTCAAACACTACCGTGTGAAACTTTCCTCCTGTTAAATCAATTTTGTCATTTTCCCCACTATTGAAATCATGAATTGTATTATTAGCATTATTAGAGACAGCAAAAGTATCTTCACCAGAGCCACCATATAGCTGGTTATTACCAGAACCACCATTTATCGCGTCGTTGCCAGCACCACCAATTAGAATATCATTGCCGTCCAAACCAGTTATCTGGTCGTTACCATTTCCCCCATCTACATAATCGTTGCCCTCTTTAGCAAAAATTGTGTCGTTGTCATCACCACCATTTATACTGTCGTTGCCAGCACCACCAATTATCATGTCGTTGCCAGCATCACCATTTATCGCGTCGTTGCCAGCACCACCATCTAGAGTATCGTTGCCGCCCAAACCAGTTATCTGGTCGTCACCATTTCCCCCATTTACAGAATCGTTGCCCTCTTGAGCAAAAATCTTGTCGTTGTCATCATTACCATTTATCCTGTCGTTGCCAGCACCACCATATATAGTATCATTTCCTCCCAAACCAGTTATCTGGTCGTCACCATTTCCCCCATCTACAGAATCGTTGCCCCCTTTAGCAAAAATCTGGTCGTCGTCATCAGTACCAGAAAGAGTATTGTCGTTATCATCACCCTCCCTCAAAGCTTGTTCGATCGCGATTTCTTCCCCATCGATAGTAACAACAGCTCGATCATTCTCTAGTTTTAACTGTTGCAATTGCTCATCAGTGAAAGATTGACCTTGAACTAAACCAGCGAAAATAAAACCTTCATCACCAAAAGCATCTACAGGGTTAATTTCAGCATCTACATAATGACCGTATTCTTCTAAAGCTAAATCGACGATCGCGCTAATATTATCAGCATTAGCAAGCCAGTATTCTTTAGCAATGTAAATTTTATGAGAAAAATATCCCTATGCAGAAATAGCTTTAGCCACTAATGACTACGAGAAAATAACAAGCGATCGCACTACTCTAGAAGAACGGGGTATTTCCATCTTAGCGATCTTGGGTGATAGCAGGGGCATTAATGTCGCAGAAGATAAGCAAATATTAACTAATACGTTAACTCATGCCGAGTTAACTTTTTTATGCGAACCAAAACGAGAAGAAATTAGCGAACAATTATGGGATCGAAAATGGGATATTTTGTTTTTTGCCGGGCATAGCCAAACCGAGTTGGAAACGGGTCGAATTTATATTAACCCGGAAGATAGTCTCAGTTTAGAAGAATTATCTTGTGCTTTAAAAAAAGCAGTAGATCGGGGGGGGCTGGTTGACTGACAAAACTCAACATGGTAAAAATCCTGACTATAGAATTGAAACCCAGAATTGAAAACCTCAATTTATGCCCGTGCCAAGTATAATTCGTAAGGACAGGCTTCAAATTTATGACTTCTATTACCCTTCCCTTTCCTTGGTATTGGCGATCGCTTACTCTAAATAATCGCACTGGGACAGAGATTTTTGAGAAATTATATAGTCAAGAACCAATTGCAACTTTATTAGAAAGTCCCTTTCCTACTCCTACAGACTATCCCCATCTATCTCGCTATTCTATCTGTGGTGGTGCGCCTCGTCGGGTTAAGGGGAAGCCTCAATTATGGACTCCTCCTTTAGGAAAAGTTTTACCATTTTTGCGATCGCTGTTTGCCGAAACCACAATATCTAATCCGGAAGTATCCCATTTACCCTTTACTGGTGGTTGGTTAGGCTGGCTGAGTTACGATGTTGCTTGGGAAATTGAAAACCTCCCCCAAATTAACCCCGATCCTCTTCCTTTTCCTGTCGCCTATTGGTATCAACCAGAAACCTTTGCTGTACTAGATCATCAACAACAAATCTTGTGGTTAGCTGCAACTTTCCCCCAACAATTAGACATTCTAGAAACTAGACTCAATACCCCCCTATCTTCCCTGTCTTCCTTATCTTCCCTATCTCCCCTATCTCCCCTATCTCCCATCACCTATCAAACTCCTCAAGAAGACTATGAAACAGCAGTAAGAAAAGCCAAAAAACATATTCAAGCAGGGGATATCTTTCAAGCTAATCTTTCTTTACGGTTTCACACTGATACTAATGCAGACAGTTGGTCGATCTACAAAACCTTACACCAGATTAATCCTTCCCCCTTTGCATCTTACTGGCGATCGCCGTGGGGGGCAATGATCAGTTGTTCTCCTGAAAGATTAGTCAGTTTGCAGGGAAATATTGCCCAAACTCGTCCCATCGCAGGAACAAGAAGAAGGGGAATAACATCTCAACAAGATCAGCAACTAGCAGCAGAATTACTAGCTAATACTAAAGAGAGAGCGGAACATATTATGTTAGTAGATTTAGAACGCAACGATCTGGGGAAAGTCTGTCAGTGGGGTTCGGTAGCAGTAGATGAACTATTAGTAATAGAAAGGTATAGCCATGTAATGCACCTAGTAAGCAATGTAGTAGGAACACTGAAACCAGAATGTAACTCTATCGACTTAATTCAGGGAATGTTTCCGGGGGGAACAATTACAGGTTGTCCCAAAGTACGATGTATGGAAATTATCGAAGAATTAGAACCAGTCAAACGCAGTCTCTTTTATGGTTCTTGTGGTTATCTTGACTGGCGGGGCAATTTAGATTTAAATATCTTAATCCGTACTCTACTATATACCAGTTATGAAGCAAAAAACACTGTTTATGGGCAAGTAGGGGCAGGAATTGTTGCTGATAGCGATCCTGAACGAGAATGGTACGAATCTCTTAATAAAGCAGAAGCACAGTTAACTGCACTAAAGTTAGTTTAGATTCTATTTATAAAGAACAAAAACCTAAGTTCACAGAGAGGTTCGCTTCGCGAATGCAATTCGGAGTTCTGATATATTATTTTAAACAAACTGGATGACTATAGGCTTAAAACTGTCAGGGATGAAAGATAATGCAAAACATAATGCAGCAGTGGCAACCAGGACATGAATTAAAGAATCGTCCCTATAGGATAGAAAGGGTATTAGAAGAAGGTGGTTTCGGCATTACCTACAAAGCTTGGCACTTAGCCTTAGATATTCCTGTAGTCATCAAAACGCCCAACAGTAAGTTACAAAAAGACCTTAATTACCCTAAATACATTGAAAACTTCAACAGAGAAGGTAGACAACTAGCAAAACTAGGTTTAAATCCTCACCCTCATATTATCCGTGTCAGCGACTTATTTGAAGAAGATAATCTTCCCTGCATCGTCATGGATTTTGTTCCAGGGGAAAGCTTATACGATTTAGTACAAACTCAAGGTGCATTACCAGAAGCTAAAGCTGTTGAATATATCAAACAAATTGGTTCGGCTTTGATTGTTTGTCACAGTGCAGGAATTATTCACCGTGATGTTAATCCCCATAATATCTTGATTCGCAATGATAATGGGAAAGGGGTTTTAATTGATTTTGGGATCTCCGGAACTACTCAAACCACTCGCAATACCTATTCAGGAAATCGAGCCTTCGCCCCTTGGGAACAAGTAGCTTATTGGGAAGGGGAAAATAATAAAACTCCTCAAGTAGATATCTATACTTTAGCTGCTAGCTTCTATTATTTGGTAACTGGCAACATTCCTGCCCCTAGTTTAGCAAGGAAATATAACAACCAAGAATTAGAACAGCCCAAACAATTAAATCCTAGTTTAAGTGAGATAGTAAATCAGGCTATTCTTCAAGGAATGGAAATTGCGACCGAGAATCGTCCCACTTCGATGGCACAATGGCTAAATTTACTAGTTACGGTTTCTTATAAGGAAGACAACATAAATAGAAACCGAAAAACTTTCAGGAATGAAATACCCTTCACATTTATTCCTAAAAAGAAAAGTCCAGCACCAAAAAGAAAATCAAATAATTCCTCCTCTTTAACAGTAACCCGGAGGCGTTGGCTAGGATACGTTGGTTTAAGTGTTGGTGCAATAGGAGTGACGTTGATTGGGAAAAATATCTGGGATAACTCACCGCAACAAACAGGGGAAGTATTAACTAGGGAAACACAAGTATTAAATATTAGTGAGTATAAATTTGATGTTATTACTGTTAATGACAGAGGAGAAGAAACAAAGCGAGAGGAAGGTAAAGCCAAATACTCTACAGAAAATTTAGGCAATGGAATCACGATGGACATAGTTGAGATTCCTGAGGGGACTTTCATGATGGGAACAAAAGATGAGGAAATAGAAAAGTTAGTTAAAAAATATTATTGGGATTATTTCAGTTGGGAACAACCAAGACATCAAGTAATTGTTCCGTCTTTTTACATGGGTAAATTTCCAGTAACCCAAGCACAATGGAAAGCCGTAGCCAGCTTACCTCAAGTAGAACGAGAACTGAATCCAGACCCTTCTTACTTTAAAGGAGATGAGCTACCTGTAGAGAGAGTATCTTGGTACGATGCAGTAGAATTTTGTAATCGATTATCCCAACATACGGGAAGAGAATTTCGACTGCCAAGTGAAGCTCAATGGGAATACGCAGCTAGGGCGGGAACAAATACTCCATTTCATTTTGGAGAAACCATTACTAGCAAGTTAGCTAATTACGACAGTCAATATATTTACTCCAACGAACCCAAAGGAGAATATCGAGAGAAAACAACGCCATTAGGAACTTTCCCCCCCAATGCCTTTGGACTATACGATATGCACGGCAATGTATGGGAATGGTGTATGGACGATTGGCATAATAACTATGAAGGTGCGCCAACAGATGGAAGTACTTGGTTATTAGGTAAAAGTAGTAACAAAGTAATACGAGGTGGTTCTTGGTACAATGTTCCTGGTAACTGTCGTTCAGCATATCGCAGCAACGCTGCCCGCAACGACCGTTTCAACTTCGTTTTCAGCTTTCGTGTTGTATGTGTCACCCCCCAAACTACATAGCTCTTCCACAAAGAAACACGCGAGTTGCCCCTACTTGATAGACTATAAAGCGAGTAAATTTAGCAAGAGGGTATAGTATGTTTAACTTTTCAGGCAAAAGACCCGATAATTTGGGAGTAAAAGACGGAAAACTCGCACCTTGTCCAGGTACGCCTAACTGTGTCAGTAGTCAGAGTGATAATCCTCAATTTAAAGTTGATCCTTTACCAGCAGTATCTATTGCGGAGATTAAAAAGGTAGTAGAAGGAATGGAAAGAACTACTATTGTTGAGGAAACTGATAATTATCTTTATGCAGAGTTTACTAGCAAATTAATGGGCTATGTAGACGATGTAGAGTTTTATCTAGATTCTGATAATAATGTGGTTCATGTTCGTTCCGCTTCTCGTTTAGGTAAGTCCGATCTTGGTGTTAATCGTAAAAGAGTGGAAGAAATACGCTCCTTACTAGCATAAATCAATGGGGGCAATTTATTTGCCCCTATCATATACTTTGAGCAGTCAGCTTTCACCTAAATGCTGATGTCTGATAGCTGATAGCTAATTGAAAACCTCAATTTATGCCCGTGCCAAGCATACTTAAGGTGATTTCTGGCAAAGAACATACCATTGGCGTAGGGGCGCATCGCGATGCGCCCCTACAGAGACAAATGAACCTGACCAACACCTGGTACAAATATTTCGGGAAATCACCTAATGATGATGATGGTGATGATGATGGTTGTTAACTAGAGCTAGTTCAGGATTTACAGTTACTCCTTCATCAGATAGTAAAGCAGTAATTTGTTCGGTTGCCCAATCTGCTGCCATGTGCAAGAATTTACCATTATCATTTACGCAAGGCATTCTGACAAAATTAACTCTTTTATGACGATGTTGTAAATGATGGATAATATGATCCACATCTAAGATAGTTTCATGGTTTTCGGTAGCAAAACCAATAGGCATCATAATAATGGCATTTGCCCCTAATTCAATTAAGTTCTTAGCAGCTAACTCTACATTAGGCTGTGTCCATTCAATTAGAGGGGTGTCGTGGTTGAGCCAACCGACAGAAATTAGGGGATACTTAGCAATTAATTCTTCTCTAACTAACCCATAGAGAGCTTGACTTTCCTCAATACCAGAAGTAAATCCTTTAGCTTTATGGGGACAGCCATGATTCATTAAAACGATACCAATTTGAGATGGTAAATGGGCTTGCTGCAATTCTTTGATGATTTTTTCTTCTACCATATTAGCTAACAATTTGATGTAAGCTGGTTGGTTGTAGAAAGAGGGAATATAGCGAATACTTTTAAGCCAATGCTCCTGATTTTCTGCTAGTTTAGCTAAAGCTTTATTGACCTGCTCTACAGCAATCCCACTGGTAAAAATTGAATCGACAACGAGCAAAGGATAAATCAATAGCTTGGTAAAACCTTCTGCTTTGATTTCAGTTAATACCTGTTCGGGAAGAAAAGGTTTGCAGAAGTTAAAAGCCTTAAAAACTTTTACGCGATCGCCCCAAGTTTTTTGTAATTCTTGTTCAATTCCCGCTCTTTGTTGTTCAAATATTTTATTATGAGGCGAAATAAAATTACCGTGTTGATGTCCCCATTCATGGAGGTCAAACATGGCTAATAATTTAGCTAAAGGAGGATATATCCAATTAGGAACAGGAGCAAACTTGGCAGTTAAAAGATTTAATGCTTGTTCGTTATAATTAGCAAAATCTTCGTAACTTTCTACTTCTCCATAACCCATTAATAAAACTGCAACTTTGTCTTGATTGGGATTATTAGTAGGGTGTTGGTGTTTATGTTCGGAAATTGTTACCACGATCGCTTTCCTTATGATAATTTATGAAGTTTTGGAGATAAGTCTCTAGCCAATATTCTGATCGGAATCAGGGGATAGAGTTATAGCTCTGTCTCAATTAGCTTTACGCTAACGTCCCCACGGGGGGGTTATTAGTTATGTAACGCAACACTTTGTATTTTGTAATTATTGATTAACTATTGTTCAATGAAAGTAATAATTTGCCCTGGTATTCATTCCCCTGAGTTGACAGAGAGTTTTGTATCTAGTGTTTCAGCGTTACCTATTGAGACAAGCAATGGAAGCAGGGGAAGTGTAGGGGCGCAAGCGGTGGAAGCCCGCGTCGGCGTCAGACGCAAACGGGGCGTACAAGCTTTTGAGGAGACCTCAAAAGACAGCCCCTCGGGAATGTCCACCAAGAGAGGCTTGCGCCCAGCAGGGGCGGATAGGGAGGGAAATAAGGCTTATCCGAACAGTATTGCTACCAACCCTGACATCCAATGGTTAGTTTTCCCCACTGACAAACATCCGCCCTATTCTCCTCTTGCTGTCTATGATTGGCTGAATAAACCAGAAATACTTACTGATAAATTGTTATTTATTGCTTTTAGTGCTGGGGTAGTAGGAGGAATAGGGGCTGCGATCGCTCTGGAAGAGAAAGGAGTGAATATTAAAGCTTTTATTGCGATCGATGGTTGGGGTGTTCCTCTCTGGGGTAACTTTCCTCTGTATCGTTTCAGTCACGACTATTTTACCCATTGGAGTTCCGCTATTCTAGGTACGGGAAAAGAAAGTTTTTATGCCGATCCTTCTGTAGAACACTTGGCAATGTGGCGATCGCCTGAAACCTGCCAAGGATGGATCGTCTCTAATTCTTCAGCTAGTAAAATCAATTGTTCAGCAAAAGACTATCTACAACAGATTATTGATTACTGATTACTGTTAACGTTTCCACTCAGCAAAAATCTTTTTAATTCCGACGATCGCTTCATCGGCTGCTTCTTCTGGAGATATGCGATCAATAACTATGCGGTGTAGAGTTTTCCCCCAAATATTTTCTTCTAGTACTTGACTGTAAGCGGGATTATTAGCAATGTAAGATAGGCGGTTTTTCCCTTTTGTCAGAATTTTAGTTGCTGTCTTCAGATAGGGGTCGGTAGTTTGTTGCCAAAAAGGGTCTGACCATACGGAATTCTGTACTGGTTGGAATCTGTTGCCAGAAGCTTGAAGATATTTAATTTTAACTTGGGGCTGAATAAAATAGCGCATAAAGTTTTTAGCTAATTCTATTTGAGGCGAATCAGCAAAAATCACTGCTTGTTTGACAGTGACAATGTAACACATTGGTTTACCATTAGGTTTATTAGGAAATTCAGCAATACCTAATCTTTTGTAATAGGTATCAGCATCCTGACGCACTGTACCAGTGATCGAAAAAGAAATATTAGGAGTCATTAACACGACTCGATTGAGTAAATTGCGATTGTTATCAGTATTCAACCAGTTGACCGCATCAGGTGGTACATAACCTTGTAGATAAAATTGACTATACCAGTCCAAGCATTGAATAATTCCCTGGCGCACTTCAGGGCGATCTACTAATAACTCTCCATTTTCGCTGAGTAGGTTAACATCGTATGCCTCTAAAATTTGCTCCAATAAAACATACATATCATCACTTCCGTTGGCAGAAAAAGGCAGTCCTAAGCCGTAAATATTTTTATTTTGTTGCTTTCTAAGTTCAGACTGAGCTTGTTGCCAAAATTGCCAAAAACTATCCCAATCTTGGGGAATATCACCTGCGCTCAACCCCACAACTGATAATAATTTCTGCCAATAGAAAATCAACATAGTAGCTTGATATACTGGTATGCCGTAGTAGCTAGAGTCACCAGTAACCTTATTAAAATAGGTACTCGCTTTGAGGATATGTTCGGAATATAAATCCTTAACTGGTTCAATCACATCAGAGACATCTTGCAGTTTATTCTGCCAAGCTAGACGGGGGTAGAGAGTCGGGTTAGCTTTTTGACTCATTATCAAATCGGGAAGATGTCCTGAACGAACCGCTCTTGCTACTTTTTCCGATAGTTCGTTAGTAGGATAAAAAGATAGTTTAACTTGATTGCCTGTTTCTTGTTGCCAATCATTAACGATGGTACGAAAAGCCTCATCTTCTTCTAAATTAAAGCCTTTTTCCCACCAAATATTGAGTTCTCCCGTGTTTTCTCTGGTATGAGACTTAAATATCGGTGATTGGTTGGGTTGCAGATTCTGGGAGCAGGAGATTGTGAGCCAAAAAAAAGCGATCGCAAGATAAAAGTACCAATATTTAAAACTGCGACGCAATTTTTTACTCATAAATATATCTCATAAATATATTAAGTAATATTAAGGTATTAGTACTTATAAAATATTTTTGAGCATATTACTCAATCGGGAATAACTAGGGAAAATCGAGAATAACTAGGGAAGTTGAGTATAAGATTTGGAATATAGCACCTATCTTGTTGAATAAACCGATGTCGACAGAGCCAGTCAAGATTCCCAAAGCAGACATCTTAGTGATCGATGATACGCCAGAAAACCTAGCTTTACTATCTCAGATGCTAACAGAAAGAGGTTATAAGGTACGCAGTGTGACTAAAGGTTCTACTGCCTTGCGAGGCGCGAAAGCTGCGCCACCAGACTTGATTTTACTCGATATCAAAATGCCTGAAATGAACGGTTATGAAGTCTGTCAGCATTTGAAAGCAGATGAACGCACCCGTAATATTCCTGTGATTTTTATCAGTGCTTTGGGAGATGTTTTTGATAAAGTCAAAGCTTTTCAAATGGGTGGTGTGGATTATATTACCAAGCCGTTTCAGGTAGAAGAAGTGCTAGCCAGACTCGATACTCATCTGACTATTCGCAATTTACAACTCAAGCTTCAGGCGCAAAATACCCAATTACAACAAGAAATTGCCAAAAAAACGGCTGCGGAAGCAAAATTTGCTAAGGCTTTTCGGGCTTGTCCCAATCCTATTGCGATCGCCACTGTCGAATCAGGGCGTTTCGTAGAAGTTAATAACAGCTTTCTGCAAATGAGTGGTTATCTCCAATCAGAAGTTATCGGTCAGACAATAGAGCAAATTTATTCTCAGTCTGCTCTCGAAGTATATACTCAAACTCTCGAAAAATCTCAGTTCCAGGGTTTTGTCCGCAATCAAGAACTTCAGTTTCGTACTAAGTCAGGGCAAATTAAAATTGTATTGCTCTCAATGGAATTAATTGAATTGGAGGGGACTCAATGTACTCTGCAAATTATGAACGATATTACCGAGCGTAAGCGATTAGAAAATGAGTTTATTTCCCTAGTTAGTCACGAATTGCGAACCCCTATGGCTTCTACCATTGGGGCATTAGACCTGTTAAACTCTGGTCAATTGGGAACTTTTAGCGATCGCGGAAAACAAATTCTAGAAGTAGCAATTCGCAACACCGAACGTTTGATCCGCCTGGTTAACGATATTCTGGATTTAGAACGAATGAAGTCTGGCAAAATCACGATCCAACCAGTTAAATGCGACATCAAAACTCTTTTGAGGCAAGCCATTGAGACTATGCAACCCATGGCAGAAAAAGCGGAGGTGGAATTACGATTAGAATCATCTAATATCACTATAAACCTCGATCCAGACCGCATTCTACAGACTTTAACTAATCTGTTGAGTAACTCTATTAAGTTTTCTCAACCAGGAAGTACAGTTTGGTTAAAAACCACCGTAACTAACTCACTACAACATAGATTGACTGACACTAATTACTGTCAAATCCAAGTACAAGATACTGGTAGAGGTATTCCCAAAGATAAATTAGAGACTATTTTTGAGCGTTTTCAGCAAGTAGATGCTTCTGATTCTCGTAGTAAAGGAGGAACAGGTTTAGGATTAGCGATTTGTCGTCATATAATCGAACGGCATGATGGCTATATTTGGGTAGAAAGTATGCTGGGTAAGGGTAGTACTTTTTATATTAATTTACCCATAACGTAAGTATTGTGTTACAAAAAGTTTAGGTTGTTGAGGATTCATCATATCATCTGCGATTAGATTAAAACAAATTACCGTCTAGTGCCGTAAAGCCCCTCTCATTCATGAAGGGGATATAAGGCACGGTGCGTCTAGCTAAGACACAACTCGCGCGTTCCTTTGAGTCGCGAAACCTCAGCAGGGGTGGATAGGGGGGACTTTTCTAACTTGATACTTTGCTTCCCACATTTGATTGTGGTGTATTGAAGTCCCCCCATCCCCGCGCTCGTCTTTTAAGTGTCACGAAATATGGTATAATACTCTCAACCTAAAGAGGTAGAAATGTACGGTTGTCAGCAAGTTAAGGTAAGTCAAGATAAAGACTTGATTAATATACTAACATTCCTGTGTGAAGAGTCTCATAAACTCACCAATATGGGAATATATTATGCTAGACAACTATACTTTAAAGCCAAAAAGGGAATAGGTAAATTTGATTTAGAGAAAATCTATAAAACCAATAATCACGCTCTAGTTTTGTATTCTCAAGCTGCACAACAAATATTAAGAACTGTAGCAGAATCATTTAAGTCATACTATGGATTAATCAAAGCATATAAGGCTGGAAAGATAACCGATAGACCTAAGATACCCAACTATAGAAAGAAAGGTGGTTTGGCTACTGTTAGCTATCCCAAGCAAGCATTAAAGGTAAAAGACGGGCTGATAAGAGTTCCACTAGGTAAAACCTGTAAACGTTGGTTTGGTCTGGACAGCTTTAACATTCCTATGCCATCTAATCTTGATTTTGCTGATATCAAGGAGTTAAGAATACTGCCCAGGAATAAATGTTTCTATTTTGAATTTGTTTATAAAAAAGAAACAGAAAAAGTCAAACTCAATCCAGATAATGTATTAGGAATAGACCCTGGTTTAAATAATTGGTT
>JASJEK010000217.1 GCA_030064915.1 Xenococcaceae cyanobacterium MO_234.B1 | reverse complement strand
TACAGCTTTAACCCGTACTAGAGGCTGGTTATATATCAGTGGTATTGGGGAATATGACTTTTATCAAGAATTAACTGCTGTAATGGCTAGTGGAGATACTTTTAATTGTCAGATTGCTGCTGAACCTAAAAGATATCTTGACATCAGCGATCGCACTAATTTATTACAAAGCTATGCTTTAGGGAGAAGAGATTTTCGCTATGCCAATTTACAACAAGCAAACTTGTCTCAAACCAATTTAGTTAATATCAATTTGATTGCAGCAAATTTAAGCAATGCCAACTTACAAGGAGCTAATTTAACCTCAGCAAAACTCATTGAAGCTAACTTAAGCAATGCTAACTTGCAAGGAGCTAATTTAACCTCAGCAAAATTAATGGGAGCCAATCTTACAGGAGCAAATCTTCAGGATGCCATTATTCACAATACTGATCTAACTAATGCTGTGTTTAGTTGAACCATGTCCAAATTATCCCAGTAAGCCCCAAAGTTATAAGATAAACAGTATAAACCACACAGTAACTTAAAATCTGATGGAAGATGAGCTACTAACCAACTTGGCAGCTAAGACTGAGCTAGTCAAATTTACAGAGCTTAATTCTGACTGGCAACATAAAATCACCGAATATATCATAGGCGACACTCACTCAATTTATGGTGTATTTCCTGACACTGTAGAAACCTTGGCTAGTGTGGTAGAAGAAGCTAATGCTAATAAATGGCAGCTCCTACCCTGTGGTAATGGTAGTAAACTCGATTGGGGCGGGTTAACTGATAATATACAGCTTGTAGTTAGTACTCAGAAATGCGATCGCATTATTGAACACGCAGTAGGAGACTTAACTGTAACTGTAGAAGCAGGAGTATCCTTAGCAGATTTACAGGCTACCCTAGCAGCAACCAACCAGTTTTTACCCATCGATCCTGCTTATCCCCAACAAGCTACTATCGGGGGAATTGTGGCGACTGCGGATACAGGAAGTTTGCGGAATCGTTATGGGGGAATTAGAGATTTAGTTTTAGGGTTATCTTTTGTCCGCGCGGATGGGAAGATAGCTAAAGCAGGGGGGAGAGTCGTTAAAAATGTTGCTGGTTACGACTTGATGAAACTGTTTACAGGTTCTTATGGTACTTTGGGAATCATTACTCAAGTTACCTTTCGTACCTATCCCTTACCCCAAGCATCCCAAACTATTTTAGTTACAGGAGAAGGGGAGAAGATTCATAAATTAATTCAATCGCTGCGTAATTCTGGTTTAACTCCTGTAGCTGCTGATGTGGTTTCTGCTTCTGCAATGAAACAGTTATCAATAGGCCAGGATATAGGTTTATTAGTTCGGTTTCAAACTATTCCTGAAAGTATCACCGAACAATCTACACAACTTAAGTCGATGATGCAACCTCTGGGCTTAGAGGGAATAGAATATGTTGATGAAGATGAAGAAAAATTATGGGAGCAATTATCAGAAACTATCAGAATTCCCCACTTCACAACAGCAATTATTTGTAAACTAGGATTATTACCAACTCAAGCAGTAAGCTTACTAAATCAATTAAATAATGATATTTTGGGCAGAATTTACATTGGTAGTGGTTTAGGGGAATTACAATTCTTAAATGAAGATATGGAGATGGTTAAAAAACTGCGATCGCATTGTGAAACCCATCAAGGTTTTTTGACTATCTTAACCGCACCTAAATCTGTTAAACAAAAAATTGAGCCTTGGGGATATACGGGTAACACTATTAATCTCATGAAAACCATTAAGCAAAAGTTTGACCCTAATCAAATATTCAAACCCAACAGTTATATAAATAAAATTTAAAATTCACTATCAATTTCACTATCAATAATGACTACTAATTTCGATACTAAAAATCCCCCAAAACAAAAACTAATTGATAGTTGTGTTCATTGTGGATTTTGTCTTTCTACCTGTCCTAGTTATCGTGTAATCGGCAAAGAAATGGATTCTCCTAGGGGTAGAATTTATCTCATGGATGCAATTAACAAAGGCGAGGCTACTATAGACGAGGCTACTTCTCCTCATTTCGATAGTTGTCTTGGTTGTCTAGCTTGTGTTACCACTTGTCCTTCAGGAGTACAATACGATAAATTAATCGCTGCAACTAGACCTCAAGTTGAAAGAAATCAGCCCCGCAATTTATCTGATAGATTAATTAGAACTTTAATTTTTAATCTCTTCCCCTATCCTAATCGTCTGCGTGCTTTGCTTCCTTCTCTCTGGCTGTACCAAAAATCAGGAATACAACAAGTAATTCGTAATAGTAAAATACTGGATAAAGTATCACCTAGACTAGCAGCGATGGAGTCTATCTTACCCCAAGTTACTCCTGAATCTTTACAAGATAAACTGCCAACAATTATTCCAGCACAAGGAGAAACTCGCTATCGAGTGGGAGTGATTTTAGGTTGTGTCCAGAGGTTATTTTTTTCATCAGTAAATGAAGCTACTGTCAGAGTTTTAACCGCCAACGGTTGCGAAGTAATCATTCCTAAAAGTCAAGGTTGCTGCGCTGCTTTACCAGCCCATCAAGGACAAGAAATCCAAGCACAACAGTTAGCAAGACAGATGATTGATAGTTTTGCCGATACTAATGTTGATGCTATTATTATTAATGCTGCTGGTTGTGGACACACCCTTAAAGAATATGGTCATATTTTAGAAGATGATCCAGAATATCGCACTAAAGCTCAAGAGTTTGCCGATCAAGTTAAAGACGTACAAGAATTTTTGTCTAGCATTAAATTAACTACTGAACTATCTCCCTTAAGTGACCAAGAATTAAAGATAGTGTATCAAGATGCTTGTCATTTACTCCACGGACAAAAAATTAGTTTACAACCTCGTCAATTACTCAGAAAAATTCCAGGAATTACTTTAAAAGAACCAATAGACGCGGCTTTATGTTGTGGGAGTGCAGGAATTTATAATATGTTGCAGCCAGAAGTAGCTAATGAATTGGGTCAGCAAAAAGTTACTAACTTGATTAATACAGGCGCAGATATTATTGCTTCTCCTAATCCTGGTTGTGCTTTACAGATTACCAAACATTTGCGTTTTAAAGATAAGCCACCAATGGTGATACATCCGGTAGAATTATTAGATTATTCTATACGAGGTGTTAAGCTCAAGTTACCGTGACGTAACCCACACTGACCGCAAGCGGTACAGTCTGGGCTTCTCCAGTCCCGACATATTGACGAGAGGGAGACTTCGTTCGTGGTACTCGGTCGTCTTTCCCACTACCGCGTTTTATACAGAGGAACACGCCCAGCCCCTGTTTTTGTAGATAGAAAAATTCTACGCAGTAGGAAGTCCCAATAGACTTTTACGTTTCCAAGGACTATCCCAAGAATTCTGGTTCACAACCCATGCCTATTTTATTTTCTTGGTTCAATTGTCCGATTAGGCTATTATCCTTCTGTCGGAACAAAAATATTATACAACGCTTGCGCGAAGGGGACTTCAATAAGCGAAAAGCTAGAAGACAAACCGAAAAATTAAAGTATAAAGTCCCCTTCCGCCTCTTGTTATATAAAGATTATGTATCAAAACTGTAAAGCGCGCGACCAACAAGTTATCGCGGTCTCGCTGCGCGAGGCACTTCGTGTCCGTTTTCATGAGGGGCTGTGTGCGGAATTTATGAGGCTCGTGTGCGGAATTTACTTCCGCACCTTGAGAGCCGTTTCCGCACTTTAAACGCCCCGTCCCACATCGATGCTTCGCATCTCTTAGTGGGGCTTCCCACTCGCAAAGCTAAATTCACCAAACAATTGATAATTGATAACCCACCCAATAAAGAAAGTCAAACTTTTGAATAACTAATTACCATGCAGCAGACAGTTCTAAACCCGAACCAAGTGAGACGCCAGTATGCTGATTGGGCCGACAAATATGACAGCGAGCTTGAGGGATCTTGGCAGTATGTAGGTCCACGAGAGGTCGCTGCCCAAGTGCGTGAATTCTTGAAGCCAGGAAGTCGAATAGCGGACATCGGCTGTGGTACCGGCTTGGCTTTTCAATTTTTTCCAGACAGTCATATTACCGGTTTCGATTTTTGCGACCAGATGCTGCGTCAGGCGGCGGCTAAGATTGAAGGTTTGAAACAACAGGGCACTGATGTCCGTTTGGAATTGGCTGATGTCACCAACTTGCCTGTTCCCGATAATAGGTTCGATGCTGCCATTTCCGTGAGTGTCACTGAACATATCGCCGATTTATCGGCCATGATTCGAGAAATGAGGAGAATTGTGGTTCCGGAGGGGGTGATCGCTTTTACCGCTGCCGAAACTCAGCTCAATGGGTGTATTGCCCGCTCTAAGAGTGAGGTTTCTGAGCTACTGATTGCTGAGAATCTTCCGTTGCTTAAAACCTTTGGCTATCGGTCTCATTTCGAGTATGCTATGTTGACCAGACCGGCAATCTACAACTGTTTTATCTGCAAGAAACCGAGGTAGGGTGTCTATAAAAAAATTAATAATTAATTTCTGCTGATAAATAGTGATAACTTTAGGGCAAGATGATTGTCCTATTTTGTTTCTGGAATATTAATTATGGTCTTAACTCCTTCGACAATGTTGGCATTGGGAACTAAAGCACCAGATTTTACTTTACCCGATGTAGTTTCTGGTAACACAATTTCTCTAGCAACTTTTGCCGATAAAAAAGCCTTGTTAGTTATTTTTATGTGTCGCCATTGTCCTTTTGTAAAGCACGTACAACAAGAGTTGGCTAAATTAGGAAAAGATTATCAAAATGAGTCTTTAGGCATTGTGGCAATTAGTGCTAATGACGCAGAAAAGTATCCTGATGATGCTCCTGCAAGTCTCAAAGAAATGGTGCAAGAATTAGGGTTTAATTTTCCTGTTTGTTATGACGCAACCCAAGAAGTAGCTAAAGCCTATACTGCTGCTTGTACTCCTGACTTCTTCCTGTTTAATCAAGCACAAGAATTAGTCTATCGAGGTCAACTAGATGATAGCCGTCCTAGTAACAATTTACCTTTAACAGGACAAGACTTAAGAAATGCCATATTTAATGTGTTAGCAGATAAACCAGTTAACCCCGAGCAAAAACCCAGTATCGGCTGCAATATTAAGTGGATACCGGGGAACGAGCCTAGTTATTTTGGGTAAATAAGTTATTTTGGGTAAATAATGTTTAATTACGCCAGTTTTGCGCTGCCTTTTGAATCACATAGCTAGAAATAGCTTCTATCTCTTGACTGCTAAGTCTTTCTTCATAAGCTGGCATATTATTCTTGCCTTTTGATACTATTGAAGCGATCGCTTCAATGGTGTCTAGATGGTTACGTTTTAGGGCTTTTTCCTTGAGGGTTTTACCCCGTCTGATAATATTACCGCCTTTAGGGTGACAAGCTGCACAATTAGCTTTAAAGATAGCTGCACCTTCATTTTGACTAACTGCTAAAACAGGATTGGAAATAAAAAGGAAGACTATTATAGTAACAATGAGAGAAAATAAGTATTGCCTAACAACTTTTACAAAATTAGTCATATCAACGCTGAATTAATTACATTACTGCCTTGGAACTAGCAAATCTCTGGATATTTTTTGTTCCCCCCTTAGCTGGAAGCATAATTGGCTATTTTACCAATGATATAGCCATTAAGATGCTATTTAAACCTTATAAACCTATTTATATCGGAAAGTACAAGTTACCCTTTACTCCTGGTTTAATCCCAAGTAACCAGGAACGCCTGGCACAGAAAGTTTCTGATACGATTATGGGGTCCCTACTTACTCCTACGGAATTACAAAAACTCGCTCAGAGATTGTTAAAAACTGAAAGAGTAGAGTCCGCTATCTTATGGCTACTGCAATTAGCATTAGAACAAGTCCAATCTGATAAGGAACAAAAAACGGCGAAAGTTTTAGCTAACATCCTCAGAGACTTATTTAGTCAATCCTTACCTCGTCTATTAAAAGTTTTATCCAGAAAAGAAGATTTTTTAGAAGCGCAAATTAATCAAATATTTGACCAAGTTCTGTTCGATTTTCAATTAACGGAAGCTCAAGCTAGACAGTTTTCTGATTGGATATTAGGGTTGGTGATTCCTCCTGATGTAATGCGGAGAGCCATTATTGATTTTCTAACCGATCGCAATATTCAAATTATTGATGAAGGTTTCCGAGAAAAAACTAGTGGTACTTATTGGGTAGTAGCTAATTTATTTGGGGTTCGTAATAGTCTAGTACGCCTTCGTTCTTTTTGTATCGATGAACCAGAGATAACTAATGCCAGATTAAAAGAATTAATTTTTTCTTTAGAAATTCGCAACCGTATTCGAGATTGGTTACAAAATCTTTCACTTCAAAATTTACCAGTAGCCACAGTGAGACAGTTACGTAAAACTACGAGGGAAACAGTTATAGATTATATCCAAAATAGAGGCATAGATTTTCTTCAAAACTTAGGAGATTCTTTAGAATGGGAAAATATTGCTGCTATTTTGCTTAAAAGACTACGCTCTTCTGAAGCAGTTAACAGTTCCCTTTCCGTAGTCAGTCAAGAATTAGCCTTGATTCTAGACCGCTATTTAGAAAGAGATTTAGAAAAGCTAGTAGCTCAGATGATCCCGATTCTATCTATAGACCAAGTAATTATAAATCGGGTTATGGCAACTTCTCCCAAGGATTTGGAATTAGCCATTCAAGGTATTGTTAAGAATGAGTTACAAGCCATAGTCAATCTGGGGGGAATTTTAGGTTTTATCGTAGGCTTAATGCAAGCAGGAATTTTGTTTTTTAGATAGACTATTCCTTTTACAAAATTCATGACTAATGCAAACAAATTTTACTATTTATATCTTTCTATAGCGAAATCTACTGGTCAGGGAAGAAATATATCTATAATAATAGTTCCTTACATACTTGAGTTATCCTAGCCTCTGCCCATGTCTGAAGCTATCAACCTTAGCGATCGCTTTTCTGTTGAAGGAGAATATCCCTGTCCTGTATGTCGTCATGGTAAGATTACAGCGATGCCATTGATGGAAGTGTTTGCTTGTCACTTTTGTCAACATATCTTTACAACCAACTTTGATAAACAACTTCTGAAGATGGCGGATAGCCAGCTTCCCTTGACTTGGTATTGGAATGGGAAAAGCTGGAAAGGAATTCAACGAGAAAGTGCGGAATTAGGATGGAGTTATGCGATCGCTGCTCTAGCTTTTCTGGCTTTACCTACTGGAATTATTGGTTTAGGGAGTTATCTCTTTCCTCCATTACCCGATAGTCCTCTATCTTGGTTGCCCTTTTTTTGGACGATTTTAACTTTTATTGCTCATTTATTCTGCTTAATATGGTTGATCGTAGAGTACTATCAGTTACCAATCTTTCTTTATTTTCGGGCTATTAGAAGGAGATTAATCGGGAATTAACGAAAATCAAGATTTCCCAAACTGATTGCTTAACAACATCTCTACATCAGTGGTAAATGGGGAATTATCGGGGAATGGGGTATCGTATTCTTGACGCACATTTCTTAGTCCATCTTGATAACAGCGATCGCAAACTGCCAGCAGATAATTTTTGAGACTGGGAGAGTCTCGAAGAATGCGGGTTAACTCTTGTTGAGTACGGTTAATGGTGACTTCCCATCCTCGATAACACTCTGGTAGAGGGACATAACGTCGTTTCAGTCCATGTTCAAATAAAGTAGTTAAACGACTTTCTAATTCCCGTTTATCCCTTTTTCCCAAAGATTCAATCTCCTCAATCAAATTCTCCCAGTCTAAATCTTCAGTATTTCTCGCTTTTAATTTATTAACCGTATCCTCAATCCAAAGGGCAAAGTCTGAATCATACAAAATTTTAGTAGTTATTTGGGTCATAACTTTACTTCCTGTTTTGGGATTTTTTATCTATCTCTCCATGCTAGTTAATTAGGATCGCAGCGAATTTCTAGCATAAAGCCATCAGGATCGTAAAAATAGATACCCCTTCCTGTAGGACGAGTTACGGGTTTTCCTGCGATCGCAACCTGGTTTTGTTCTAGTACTTGCACCGCATGATCAAAGGATTCAGGATCGATATCAAAAGCTAAATGATTGGCACGGGTAAAAGCAATTTCTGGATTAGAATCGGGAGGAGATAAATCAGGTTCCCAGAACAAATCTATTACTGTCCCATCAGGAGTGACAAAGTTGGCAACTTTTCCTGCTGCGACTAACTTTACTAAGGTTTTGGGGACTTCTTCTCCTGTTAGTTCGTGTAAACCGAGGATTTTGCCATAAAAATGACGAGAAGCTGCCATATCTTTCACATTGAAGGCAATATGATGTACTTGGCGTAAACTTCCTACGGCTAATCCTAAAGATTTAGTTTCTAGCTGGGTCATTACTTTAGTTTTAGATGACTATTGATTTACCTTAATCTTAAAATACTTAATCTTAAAATATTAGTCATGAAAAGGGTCAGGATTAAGGATTAAGGGATGAGGGATTAGATATTTTGATATTAGTCAAGGGAACAGAATTACCTATTACCTATTACCTATTACCTATTACCTATTACCTATTACCTATTACCTAACTACTTACTCCTCTTCATCACTTTCTGCATCTTCTATTGCTAATGGGACTAAAGCCACAGCAGCGATCGCATCATCATCGTCAAGTCTTTGGACTCTAACTCCTGTCGCACTGCGAGATTGCAAGGAAATAGCATCTACTACTTGACGGATGATAATACCTCGGTTGGTGATGATCATAAATTCATCTTCAGGGTTAACCACGTGAATTGCTGCTAGACGATCTTCTTGGGATTTGAATTTAATGGCTCTAACTCCCATTCCAGCGCGGTTTTGGAGGCGGAATTTGGAGACAGGAACTCGTTTTCCATAACCGTTAGTGGTGATCGCTAGTAGCCAAGGTGCGAAACTGGCTTCTTCTGTAACTAATTCTTCTCCGTCATCCTCCTCCTCCTCATCTGTATTAGCATCAATTGTATTAGCATCTGTATTAGTATCAATAGTAGCTACGACTTGGGAAGGTAATATATCCATGCTAATCAGTTCATCATCCCCTTTGAGTTTCATGGATTTGACTCCTTTAGTGGCTCTTCCCAAAGGTCTTAATTGCTGATGATCTACTTTAAAATGAATTGCCATCCCATTGCGAGTCCCGATAATGATGCTATCTTCGGGTTTGGCTAGACGTACCCAGCGCAGTTCATCCCCTTCTTCTAGGGAGATAGCAATTAAACCATTAGAACGAATATTACTAAAAGCCGAGAGGGCACTTTTTTTGATGTTCCCTTTGCGAGTCAGCATTACTAGATATTCGTCTTCACTGAACTCTACTACAGAAAGAACCGAAGTGATTTTTTCCTCTTGAGAGATGGGTAACATCTGCACTAAAGGTGTTCCCCTAGCAGTACGAGAGGCTGCTGGTATCTGGTAAGCAGGGAGAGAATAAACTACACCGCGATCGCTGAAGAAGAGCAAGGTATCATGATCGCAACAGGTAATAAAGTGTTCGATAACATCATCTTCCTTGATCTTGGCTGCTGCTTTCCCCCTAGTAGCGCGGTTTTGTGCAGCAAACTCACTTACAGGCATCCGTTTGATGTAGCCTTGTTCTGTGAGTAGGATCATCGCTTGTTCATTAGCAATTAAATCAATATCTAGTAGTTCTCCTTCTCCCTGGATGATCTCTGTGCGTCGGGGGGTGGCATGAAGATTTTTGATATTGGTGATTTCTTCGATAATAATGGCTTCGATACGTTCCCGCTTTGCCAAGATATCTTGATAGTCAGCAATTTTGGCTTGTAATTCTGTGTGTTCTGCCTGGATTTTCTCCGCTTCTAATGCAGTTAAGCGACGGAGTTGCATCTGAAGAATCGCATCTGCTTGCACCTGGGATAAGCCAAATTGGTTGATCAATTCATCTCTCGCTGTGGTGGTATCTGCTGCGTGACGAATTAACTCAATAACCGCATCAATAGAACCTAAAGCAATTAATAAGCCTTGTAACAAATGGTCTCTTTCTTCCGCTTTTCTGAGTAGATATTGAGTTCTTCTGGTGATGGTGGTGACGCGAAAATCAATAAATACCTGCAAGAATTGCTTAATTGTCAGTAGTTGGGGTTCTCCTCCTACTAATGCCAGCATATTCGCCCCAAAGTTAGATTGGATGGGGGTTTGCTTGTAGAGATTATTCAGAACTACCCTCGGATAAGCATCCCGTTTTAGTTCGATCACAATCCGCATTCCAGTGCGATCGCTCTCATCTCTGATATCGGAAATACCGTCGATCTTTTTATCGTTAACTAGGTCAGCAATTTTCTCAATGAGGGAGGCTTTGTTAGTTTGGTAGGGAAGTTGGGTGATAATAATGGCTTCTTTTTCTTGTCTTCCCCTGGGGTGGATCGTCTCAATCTCGGCAACACCGCGCATCGTAATCGAGCCTCGCCCTGTGGTGTAGGCATCTTTGATTCCTGATCGTCCTAAAATCTGTCCTCCTGTGGGAAAATCGGGGCCTGGAATATACTTCATCAATTCCAGGTCGGTAATTTCAGGATTGTGAATTACTGCGATCGCCCCATCAATTAATTCTCCTAAGTTGTGGGGAGGGATATTAGTCGCCATTCCCACAGCAATCCCAGAAGAGCCATTAAGAAGGAGTTGTGGAACTCTAGCAGGAAGTACTACGGGTTCTTGTTGTGAACCATCAAAGTTATCGGCAAAATCAACGGTTTCTGCTTCTATATCCTGTAATAAGGCATTAGTAGCTAAAGCCTGCAAGCGACACTCAGTGTATCGCATGGCTGCTGGAGGGTCATTATCAATTGAGCCAAAGTTACCATGTCCGTTGATCAGGGGGTCACGCATGGAAAAGTCCTGCGCCATCCTCACTAAAGCATCATAAACTGCGGTGTCACCGTGGGGATGATATTTACCTAAAACTTCCCCTACCACACGGGCGCATTTCCGAAACGGGCGATCGGGGGTCAGTCCTAACTCGTACATAGCGTAGAGTATTCTACGATGGACTGGTTTAAGACCATCCCTGGCATCTGGTAAAGCTCTTCCTACAATTACGCTCATGGCATATTCGAGGTAAGAACGAGACATTTCGTTACTCAGGTCTGTGGGGATAATCCTTTCCTGGGAAGATGGCATAGGGTGAAAAACTCCAAAAACAAGCAATAAATCGGTCTATTTGCCGATAAATACAGCTATAACTCTTTCTTTAGCCAATAAAGTTTGGTATTATAGCTTCTTTCTTTAGTATTTTACCACAAATTATTCCCTAATTAAGTAATAGAAACCATTGAAGTAAGCAAGTTTAAGGTTATTATTAGTTATTAATTTTTAGCTGCAATATTCTAATAGATTTTATTTCCGTTGTTGAATCTAACTCAATATATGTACAATGATATGTACAGATAAACACTATTTAACTTATGGATACTGTTACCTACACAGAATTTAGGCAAAAGTTAGCTGGATATCTAAATAAAATTGAAGCAGATCGTACTCCATTAATAGTCACTAGGCAAAATGCACCCTCAGTAGTTGTAATGAGTTTAGATGATTTTAAGGCTTACGAAGCGACTTTTCATTTATTGTCTAGTAAAAATAATGCAGATCGATTAAATAAGGCAATCGCAGAACTTCGTTCTGGAGGAGGAACAGAACGGGAATTAATTGAAGAATGAAGTTAACATTTGCCGAACAAGTCTGGGAAGATTATTTATACTGGCAAAGTACAGATAAAAAGATTATTAAACGTATCAATACACTCATCAAAGATATTAAGAGAAATCCTTTTGAGGGAATTGGCGATCCCGAACCTCTAAAATATAATTGGTCTGGCTTTTGGTCAAGAAGAATCACCAAAGAACATCGACTTGTTTATGCAGTTGAGCAAGATGCGATATTAATTGCTCAGTGTCGATTTCATTATTAGAGAATATTTGTTTTATCACCCCAAGCCTGTCTAGCAGCTTTTGTAGTAGCATATTCCTCTCCAACATTATAGGCAGCAACTGGTAAGATTAAGTATTTTTTGGTATGCCACGAATAACTTATCCCTAGCTATTTCTTGTCTATATTTATCTAATTGCTATAGAATCAGCTTACCACTGATACATTTCCCATGAATTTAGCGGAAAGCAAGTTATTATTACCCTTATGAAACAGTTGCAAGGAAGAGATATCTTAGGCATTGCCGATCTAAGTTCTGAAGAACTACACAGTTTACTAAAATTTGCCCAACAACTCAAAAAAGGAGCAGTTAAACCAAAGTGCGATCGCGTGTTGGGGTTATTATTTTACAAAGCTTCTACCCGTACGAGGGTTTCTTTTAGCGTAGCAATGTATCATCTAGGAGGTCAGGTAATCGACCTCAATCCCAAGGTGACTCAAGTGGGAAGGGGTGAGCCAATCGAAGACACTGCGAGAATTTTAGACCGCTACCTCGATATTTTAGCTATTCGCACCTTTGCCCAAAAAGATCTCGAAACTTTTGCCGAATATGCAGATATACCCATTATTAATGCTCTGAGCGATCTAGAACATCCCTGTCAGATTTTGGCAGACTTATTAACTATGCAAGAATGTTTTGGCTCCCTAGCAGGTAAAACTTTAACCTATGTAGGAGATGGTAATAATGTAGCTCATTCTCTGCTGTTGGGAGGAGCTTTAGCAGGGGTGAATGTGAGAGTAGCCACTCCTGAAAGTTATCAACCAGACTCAGCAATAGTGGAAAAAGCCAAACAGCTAGCCACTCAGGGTTCAGAAATCGTGATTACTGATGACCCCATTGCAGCAGTAACAGGGGCGCAGGTAGTCTATACTGATGTCTGGGCAAGTATGGGACAAGAAGACTCCGCAGCTACTAGAATTCCTCTCTTTCAACCCTATCAAGTCAACGATGAACTAATGAGTCATGCAGACTCCGATGCTATTGTCTTGCATTGTTTACCAGCCCATAGAGGAGAAGAAATTACCGATTCCATAATGGAAGGAAAACAATCCCGTGTTTGGGATCAAGCGGAAAACCGCCTCCACGCTCAAAAAGCTCTATTAGCTTGTCTGCTTGGCTATTAAACTGAGGTTGATATCAAGAATCAAGATATATTCTCATTAAAGTTCAACCAAGCAAACAAATCTGATGCTGAAAGCTGCCAATTTCCTAACCTTTTCAAAACTAATAAAAGATCCCTATTAGCTTTGACGATTGGAGTTGAATTAGGTTCAAAAATTACTATTGATTCATCTTGAGGATCGATTAACCATCCTAGTTTAGTTCCTTGACTCAAACAAAAAGTAATTTTCTTAATCACTTGATTAGCTGATTGTTCGGGAGAGAGAATTTCAATTGTCCAGTCTGGGGGAATTTTAAACTTATTGGCGATTCTTCCATTAGGTTCTAGGGGAATATTTTGCCACTCAAAAACTGCAACATCTGGAACAATAGAACTTCCTGCAAAAGTACAACGTAACTCGGGAAATGCATAGACTAGCTTATCTGGTTTCCCTACTTGGTTGATAGCTGTAACTAAGCTAGCTTGCAAAACACTATGTTCCCCTTGTGGCATTGGTTTTTGCGATATTTTTCCTGCCAAGTATTCTTGTTCTGGTTTAGTTTCCGTAAGTTGCAAGAATTCTGCTAAGGTAAGTTTAGATATAGTCTGATTCGATAAATTCATATAAATTCATATAAATTCATAAGTTAAGGATAGAAACTCAACATAGGTAGCCCTAAAGTTTCATCCCAACCCATCATCAAGTTAAGACATTGTACTGCTTGAGATGCTTGACCTTTCATTAAGTTATCGATCGCAGACATCACAATTACTCTTCCCGTGCGAGAATCCACTTCTACTCCGATATAACAAAGATTAGTCCCATAAGCCCATTTGGTCTGAGGATAAATTCCGTTAGGGAGAATCTTCACACAAGGTGATGCACGATAGAAAGCATTGTAGATGGTAATTAGGTCGTCTCTGACTAAACCAGGGTCACGAAGAGTTGCATAAACGGTAGATAAAATGCCTCGCACCATCGGGACAAGATGGGGAGTAAACTGTACTTTAACATTTTGATGAGCTAAATCACTGCAAATCTGCTCAATTTCAGGAGTATGACGGTGATTTGCTACACCATAAGCTCCCAGAGAGTTATCTGCTTCCGCTAATAATAAATTGATCTTGGCTTTACGACCACCACCAGAAGTTCCGGATTTAGCGTCTATAATGGCAGTTTCAGGGATAATTAGACCTTGTTTGAGTAGGGGAGACAAAGCTAATAAGCTAGCAGTAGGATAACAACCAGGACAACCGATTAATTGAGAAGAGATTATTTTATCTCGGTAAAGTTCAGGTAGTCCATAAACAGCTTGAGATGCGATCGCAGTATCTGTACGTTCTTTTTTATACCAAGCA